>NZ_AUNJ01000362.1 GCF_000447775.1 Bacteriovorax sp. DB6_IX | reverse complement strand
CTTCTGGTGATCTCTCAGATGAAGATTCTTCTGTCTTTGGCTTTTCTTCTTTAGCCTCAACTTCTTCAACTTTAGTTTCACTAGTAGTATTAGTTTCGACCACTTCTTCAGCGACTGTTTCAGCTGTCTTCGCTTCAACCGATGCTTCTACAGGTGTTTCAACCTTTTCTTCTACTGGAGCCTCAACAGGTGCCTGCTCTTCACTAGATTTGGCAACCTTCTTTCTAACAACAGTTTTCTTTCTACGAGTCACTGTCTTCTTAGAAGTCTTTGACTCTTCTTCAGTTTCAGATTCTGTATCTTTTGAAGCCGTTGCTTTTTTAACAACTTTCTTCTTAGCAACTTTTTTCTTTGCTACTTTCTTCTTTGTCTTCTTCTTCGCAGCAGTATCATCTGCTTTTGGAGAAAGAATAACTTTGACCTTTTCAACTTCATCATCTGAAAGTTCCGACATGTGGTTTCTTACTGAGAAACCGTGGCTTTTCAGCTCTTCTACGAGATCAAGTGGTCCCTTCCCAATCTCTTTTGCCAATTCAAAAATCTTTATAGGCATTACAACTCCTGTTCAACGTCTCAACGTTAGGCCTTAGGCCTGGTCAATTTATATAAGAAGCTCCGAGAAACCCGAAGCTTCATAATTATTTAATTTTAAAAGCAGCAAGCTCTTCTCTAAGCCTCTTTTCAGCATCGCTGAATTTGCTCTGTGAATCTTCATCAGATCCACCATCTGAAGAACCGCTATCAAGGATTCCCTTATATGCTGGAACAGCTGAAGCAGAAACAAGTTCCTCTTCACCATCAGCTTGAAGCTCAAGTGTTCCCTCTTCAATCATCTTAGTCGCCTCATCAATAGTCGCCTGTGCAGCAGCTTCTTCAATCTCTACAATCTCTGCGATTTCAGATGCTGGAGTGGCCACAAGATCACCAATGGCCATAACACCACTTTGAACAAGAACCTGTGCCATAGCATCAGAAACTGATGGGATCTGAAGAAGAATCTCAACAGCTTTATTGATCTTCTCTTGAAGCTTAGTCTTAGAGATGATGTTAATCTTATATCCAGATAGCATTGCTGCTAGTCTTACGTTTTGACCACGTCTACCAATAGCAAGTGAAAGTTGATCTTCCTCAACAACCACATCCATTGAATGATCATCGTGATCAATTTGAATATTTTGAATATCTGCTGGAGCAAGAGCCGCAGTAGCAAATGTCCCTAGATCATCATTCCACTTAACGATATCGATTTTTTCACCTTGAAGTTCATTTACAACATTCTGAACACGGCTACCTTTCATACCAACACAAGCACCAACTGGATCAATATCTTTATCAACAGATCTTACAGCGATTTTTGCTCTCTGACCTGGCTCACGTGCAGCTGATTTAATTTCGATAGTTCCATCTTGAATTTCCGGAACTTCAATTTCAAATAGCTTAACAAGGAACATTGGAGATGTTCTAGAAAGACGAATCTCTGGTCCTCTATTTGTCATAACAACTTCAGTTAAGAAGGCTTGAATTCTATCACCTGGCTTAAATGCTTCTCCAGGAATGATTTCTCTTCTTGGAAGAACTGCATCTGCTTTTCCTAGGTCAACGATGATATTTCCTCTTTCGTATCTTCTAGCAATCCCAGTAACAAGATCACCTTGTCTGTGTTGGAATTCAGAGAATAGAATTTCTCTTTCAGCATCTCTTACCTTTTGGAAGATAATTTGACGTGCTGTTTGAACGTCGACACGTGTAAAGTTAGGGTTTTCAATTTTAATCCCTAGCTGATCACCAATTTCTACTTCTTCATCAAGTTCTTTAGCATCTTGAAGAGAGATTTCAATAATTCCATCTCTTACTTCATCAACAACGTTCTTATATTGAAAGATCTCTACATCATCATCAGCTTCATTATAACGAGTCTCGTATTCACCTTGAATACCAAACTTCTTTCTAGCAGTAACTAGGAATGCTTGCTCAATCGCTTTTACGATAATTTCTTTTTTGATCCCACGATCTTTACCAAGTATTTCAATAACTTTTCCAAGTTCAGAAAAATTCATTACTCACCTTCCTGTCTAATTCGAACCTTGGACTTCTGGTTCCAAGTTCGCTTTTTTGATATCTGTATAATTTATTTTTAAACTAAAATTTTCATCAAGTGCTGCCACAATATACTCATCAGAAACTTCTTCTAAGTGGCACACAAATGTTTTGGCCTTTCCTGTTTTCTTATCAAGTTCCTCCGAAGGAAGTAACTCTGAAAGAGACTTTTTTAGATGGAGAGAAACTGGAGTATCAGAAGCCATTTTAAAGTGCTCAACACTCGTTAAATTACGGTAGAGCCCAGGAGAAGATACTTCTAAAACAATATCTTCAGGAATCCACTCTTCCTCTTCCATAAAAGGTGTAAAACCTCTATCGACTTTTACACAATCATCGATAAGGGCCGTGTTCGTCGCAGGGTCCATAATAAAAACACGAAGTGTCTTACTCCCTTTGATATAATCGAGGTCATAGAGCTCATAACCCGCTTCCTTAACAACGTTAAGAGCGATGTCAAAAAACTTCTTTTCTAAACCTGTTCTTTCTTCTTTTAAAACCATTTGGTCCCTGTAATAAAAAAAAAGGGTAGATCCAATGTCTACCCGATATTAAGCTATTGCTAAAAATCGTTTTTCAAGTGTAGCAACACCTCTATAAGCTTCCATCATATGAAGAGATGGAGGCAAAGATGTTAAACATAATTGCTACAGTATCTAATTATCGAAAATTATGAGACTTTGTCAACTCTTATGAAAATTAATATCTATTTAGATACTCCCTGTCATGATCAGAGCATCATCCCCGTTTCCATAAAATTTATTTTTCTTATGAATGACCTCAAGACCACATTTATTGTAAAAAGCTATCGCAGAAGTGTTTGTTGCGGCAACCTCAAGATAGAGACTCTCCAATCCTAGATCAGTTAAGTGTTTGCGATGAAAGGAGAACAAAGAAAATGCTGCACCGCGACCTCTAAGCTCTCTACAAATGACGATCTTATAAAGATGTGCCTGCTTCTCAATAAAGTTTAACTCAAATAATGAGAAGCCAACGAAGCGTTCTTTATTTAAACCCTCATAGATAAGTACAAGTGAATAATTTCTTGGACCAATGAGGAAGCTCTTCCAAGTCTTCTCATCCCAAGGCCAAGGAAAATCGACTTTATCCAGATCTATAATCTCATACAGCTGCTCTTCACTGGGTTTTTCGACGCTCTCGGCCTTAACGAAAATAAGAAATTGATAAGTCTCTTCTTTATCTGACATTTATCGGCCTAATAGAACCTTCTAAGTGGAACTTTCTTTTCGAGAGAAATTTTATAGTGTTTAAGGGCCTCTTTTCTTTGAAATAAGGTGAGGCCTTTTGTGAAGATATCTTTTCAAGGTGTTTATTCGCATTTTGTATTTCAGTTATTTGAGTCCTAAAGTTCTTTGCAAGCTTACACTTACGTGCTTTCTTTGATGAAAGAAGCTCCTTTGGCAAGGGCTTAACAAAGCTCATCATTCGAGCAATAGAAGTAAAAGACTCAATCTTTGACATCTCTATCTTACTATAGTCGCCCTTTTTCGCTCTGAGAGTAGGAATTGCGTCCCCAGCTTCTTGAAAGACCAAAGAGAGGTGATTCTTCTTTGCTTCATAGCAATTCAAAAAATTAAGGGCCTCTATATAGCGGTTAACATGTGAAACATAGAAGACTTTGTCACCAATAGAAAAAAGGGCCCTATCTTCAAGGGCCCATGTATTAAAAACTAAGAATAGTAGTATCAATAATTTCTTTGCCATGAGTACAATGTACTAAACTGGCGAAGATATATCAACGTTGGCGATTGCCTTTCCTGGAGACATTCTACTCTCCATCTGGAATCTAATCTTAACAGTAGGATTGAATGTATAACCATCCTTTCCTCTAATGATATATTTTCTCTTTGTTTCAGTATTATCCTTAGGCTCAATAAGCTTTCTTAGACGAGAAACACTTGTATAGATAAGTTTGTCGTGAATAAGTGGATTGTACTCATCTTTCCAAATCGACTTTGCAAGTTTTTCCTTATCAAAGTATTCACCACAATTCTTAGCAAGTAAGAAGAGAATTTCAAGAAGAACAAATCTGTGCTTGAAGTCGATCACTCCAAGAGTTCTTTCCTTAACTTTTCTATTGCTTCTATCAAGATAGATATCAACACTGGAATCATTCACTTCGTGAATTTCTGAATCTAAGAGATTTGCCAATCTTTTAAACTTCTCAGAGTCGATTGCTTCTTTTGCCAGGTTAAAATAAACCAATGATCTTTCAAATGATCCAGCAATCTTATTAACTTGTCCCTTACCAAGAAGAATATAACCATAAAGGTTCCAACACTTCTTGCTCTGAAGAGTTTCGTTGGCAATCTTAAAGTGCTCTAGGGACTTCTTATGATCACCCATTGCAAGATAAGTCTTACCAAAAGTCATGTGCATTGATCCGCCAAGATACTCTTTGTTGATAATTTTGAGGAGGTTATCAAGTTGTAAGAGAAAATCAACAGAAGCTTCACACTCCCCTTTATTAAGAGAGTTATTCGCCAGAGCTAAAAGACACTTCGCTAAAAGGTCTGGATCATTCTCTTCTTTTGACTTCTTATATGACATTGAAAGATCAAGGCTTGCCCCTTCAAAATCACCCTTATAACTTTTAACTAATCCAGCGTAGTAGAAATACTCTGCATTGAGACTTCCAAGATTACTTGCAAGATCTTCTACGATGGCCTCAGACATTGAAATATACTTAGAAGCTTTTTCTGTTTCTAGCTTTTCTGCTGCTATCCTGATTAGGAAACCAAGAATTTTTAGAACAGAGAAGTTATCTTGTGGCAGCTCTGCACACTCTAGAGACTTGATGAAATTAATTTCAGCATTATCTAGATCGGCCTTATCATAATGTAGCTTACCGAGTTGGTAATAGGCCTTACCGACTTCTAACTTAGTTAAGCGTTCTGGTGAAGGGATTAACCCCTCTCCTGGACCAATAAAAGCAAGGGTTTGCCTATCGGCCTTATTTGAACTCTCCCCAAGTCCAATTTGTGTCGTCTCCATCTGTGTCCTCCCCTGAAATTGACAAATGTGAGATAGTCGCGGAATCTTACCACGAACATGTCATAGCACGTCATCATGCAACAAGTCAAAAAGATGTAAAAATCTGAAAAAAAATTACAGACATGCCATTGCTCATCCCTTCAATTCTTTGATATTGTAGGGACTTAGCTATTAAGCATTTATATTAATTTTTTTTGGAAATTGGAGAAGGAAATGGCCAAATTTGACATTGAGACAATAAGACACTCGTCTGCTCACCTTATGGCCCAAGCGATTTCAAGACTTTACCCGAACGAAAATGTTCAGTTTGGTGTAGGTCCGGTTATTGATAATGGGTTCTATTATGATGTTCAAATGACCACGACCTTAACTGATGAAGATCTTCCAAAGATTGAAGATATGATGAAAACAATCATCAAGGAAAAGCTTCCTATTGAAAGAAGAGTTATGGAGAGATCTGAGGCCATTAGCTTCTTTAAAGAACAGGGACAAGAACTTAAAGTTGAACTCATTGAAGCAATTCCAGAAGGAGAAGAAGTTTCTTGTTATCAACAAGGTGAATTTATCGACCTTTGTCGTGGACCACACGTTGAGAACACTTCTGAGCTTCCACAAGGTTTTAAATTAATTTCAATCGCTGGTGCCTACTGGCGAGGGGATGAAAAGAGACAAATGCTACAAAGAATTTATGCCGTCTCTTTTCAAGATAAGAAACTACTTAAGCAACATCTTATGATGTTGGAAGAAGCGAAGAAAAGAGATCACAGAAAACTTGGTAAAGAACTTGAGCTCTTTCACTTTGAATCATTTGCACCAGGTGCCCCATTCTTTATGCCAAAGGGGACTTTTGTTTATAACGAACTTGTCGACTACATTAGAAGACTTTATAGAATCTATGAGTATGATGAAGTTATTACACCACAAGTCCTAGATAGTGACCTATGGCACACATCTGGACACTACGAGCACTATCAAGAGAATATGTTCTTCTCAAAAATTGATGAGAGAGAATACGCAGTTAAGCCAATGAACTGCCCTTGTCACATGCTTATGTTTAAACACTACAAGTACTCATATCGTGATCTTCCAATGAGATATGCAGATTTTGGAAGACTTCACCGTTATGAGAAAGCAGGTGCTCTAGCAGGTCTGACAAGAGTTAGAACTTTCTGTCAGGATGATGCTCACATCTTCCTTGCTCTTGAACAAGTCCAAGAAGAAATTCAAAGAACGATGAAGATGATCTTCACGGCCTATGAAATGTTTGACTTTAAAAATGTTAAAGTTAACCTCTCAACGAGACCTGAAAAGAAAGCAGGAAGCGATGAGACTTGGGATATTGCAGAGAAAGCCCTAAAGGATGCGCTAGAAAGCTCTGGTCATGAGTTCTTTATCAAAGAAGGTGACGGTGCATTCTATGGTCCAAAAATCGATATTGATGTTGCTGATGCATTAGGAAGATATCACCAACTTGGAACAATTCAACTAGACTTCCAACTACCTGATAGATTTGATCTAAAGTTCACGACTAAAGATGGTGGAGAAGAAAGACCAGTTGTTGTTCACAGGGCCCTACTAGGATCATTAGAAAGATTCTTCGGTGTCTACCTTGAGCACGTTGCAGGAGTTTTCCCATTCTGGCTTGCACCAGAGCAAGCAGTTATTGTTCCAGTTAACCAAGAAATTCATGGTGACTATGCAGCAAAACTTCAAAAGCAACTATTCTCTAAAGGTTTCAGAGTTAAGGTTGATGATAGAAATGAATCAATGGGATACAAGACTCGTCAAATTCAAAAGTCTAAAGTGCCATTTATGCTAGTTATTGGTGATAGAGAAATGGAAAACGGATCTGTCTCAGTTAGAAAGCATGGAGAGAAGAAGACATTTACATGGTCAAATGACGAACTCTTCGAAAAGTTTACGACATTAAATAATGTAAAATACCCGGCCGAGCTTTAATAGCTCGGTCTTTTTTATATCGCAATAATAGGCATCGACTAAGGAAGGATATATGTCTAATGAAAGGAAGAATATCCTCGTCCTCTTTGGGGGCGGCGGAACAGAGCACGAAGTCTCTGTTATCTCATCTCAATATGTCTTTGACTGTCTAAAGAAGATAGAAGAATTCAATCCAATACTAGTAGAAATCACAAAAGAAGGTCACTGGGAGTGCCAAGGAAGAAAATCTTCCTTAAATGGACGCATTCTTAAAACCCCTACAGAACAGCCTTATATCGACTATGTTGTTCCTGTTATTCACGGGCCACCAGGTGAGACTGGTGAGATACAGAGCTATCTCAAAACGCTTGGGATCCCATTCTTTGGCCCAGAAGCTGAAGCAAGTATGATTTGCTTTAACAAAGTCACAACTAAGCTATGGTTCGACTCTCTTAATATTCCAAACACTCCTTGGATTTTTGCTAATAAGTATCAAGACTTCAACCAGAGCGAAAAGAATAGTTATCTCCAATTCTTTAAAAATAATGGAGAAGATGTTTTTGTTAAGGCCGCCAACCAAGGCTCATCTGTTGGATGCTTTCATGTCACAAATGAAGATCAATTACTAGATACTATCAAGAAGGCCTTCCAATATTCGGACAATGTGCTTATTGAAAAGACCATAAAAGGCCGCGAGCTAGAAATTGCAGTCTATGAAGACAACGGCGAAATCAAGGCCACAGTGCCTGGTGAAATCATTTGTCCAGATGGCTTTTATAGCTATGAAGAAAAATACTCTAACCAATCACATACATCAACTGAAGTTGAGGCGAAGAACTTAACTCCTCAACAGATTGAATCCATGAGAGATTGTGCTATCAAAGCATTTAAGGCGATCGGTCTTCGTCACCTATCAAGAATTGACTTCTTCGTAAGTCACGATGGTATCTCTTTGAATGAAATCAACACTTTTCCGGGGATGACTCCCATTTCGATGTTCCCAAAAATGGTAGAGAATACTGGACTAAAATTTGAAGATTACTTAAAGCAAATCATCATTAAAGATTTAAGCTAAGAAAGTAACGAGGTAAGAAATGAAAATTAACTTTATTCAAGATGATCATAGTCAACATGCCCAAGAAAAGCTCAAGGCCTATTATAAAGAAGACCTTATCCCTGCGGAAAAGAAGCCCTATCTCTCAGCACATAGGAAGTCCTACGGTGCTTATCTGGCGGTAGAAGGAAAGAATGGTCATGCCTACATCCAGGATGCTGCCAGCCAAATCGCAACTTTAGGGCTTGGGTTTAATCCAACTCCTTTTTTTGGAGTCGCTCATTTCCAAGAGGCATGGACAAATAACAGAGATACAAGTGATGCAAAAGATCTTGAAAAAGCTTTTCATGGTTTCCTCAAACAAAAAACAGATAATAGAAATATTGATATTTGCTTTGTAAATTCTGGTGCAGAGGCCAATGAAACGGCCATGGGAATGGCCTATAAGCGAAGAGTAAATCCAAGTGCTAAAAAAGTTCTAGCATTTGAAGGATCTTTTCATGGAAGATTTATGGTGTCACTCTTTTCAACATGGAATAAGAGCAAGAGAGAGCCATTTCAATTAAAAGGATTTGAAACCACATTTGCCCCTTTTCCTGCCCTCGAACACTCCAACTTCATCATGGAAATAGAAAATTCATGGCGAGAACTATGGGAGAATCCTTTTTGCGAAAACTTTTCTAAGAAAGTTGATTCGTTTAAAGGAAGAGATAAAGAACTCGATTTAGAGATTGAGTCTCTCCTATTTGTTAAAGAAAAACTTGAATCAAGAGAGTACTTTGTCACGATTGTAGAGCCAATGCAGTGTGAAGGTGGAGATCGCTATAGCACTAACAGATTCAACACGGCCTTACTTCTACTAACAAAGTCTTATGACGTTGCTCTAATCTTTGATGAAGTTCAAACAGGTTTTGGCCTAGGAAGGGAATTCTTCTGGCACAGAAGTTTTGATATAAGAGATAGCCAAGGTAATACCGTGGCCCCAGACTTTGTCACATGTGCTAAGAAGTCACAAAGTGGGATCGTGATTGGAGATGGTCCACTTGAGTGGCATAATAATGAAGTTCAATTCGCTTCAATTCTCAGAGGTTTCTACCATGGTCTTATGATCGATCAAAGAAATGATGTCGTTATTAGGGCCGAAGAATATGTTCAAGAAAAGCTGACCGCTCTTCTAAACAAGCATCCACAGCTTTCTAAACCAAGGGCCTATGGAATGGCCTTTGCATTTGAAATAGACAATGCCGATGATATACCTAAATTTATCGAGAATCGCTTTAAGGCAGGGCTGCTATTCTATCAAGCAGGTGCTCAGACATTAAGATTTAGACTTAATACGGCCTACAAAGCTGAAGATATCGACTTCCTCTTTGATATGTTAGATAACCTCTGTGATCATATTTATAATGAGAAAGCACTCAGAACACCTGAGTCTATTGATAAGCCGAATACTGAAATTGACTACGATTATCACTGGCATACGCAGATCATTCAAAAACGTACTCAATCAAAGAAGGGAGAAGTTTCTTCGTTTGATTTTGCAAGTTCTTTTTTCAAAAATCACTTTGATCTAGATCTTACTCTTATTAATTCAAACAACTACAAAAACTTTAGATCAAAAATAATTGATCTTGAAAAAGAAGTTTATGAACCAGCAAGACA
>NZ_AUNJ01000361.1 GCF_000447775.1 Bacteriovorax sp. DB6_IX | reverse complement strand
CTTTATTTGATGTTGTATTCTCTAGAGTGATCTTAAAATAGTCCGCAACTTGTTCTGTTTGAATTCGTGAAAAGGGTTTGTGGTTGTAGTCTATTGCCGACTCAAGTGAGTTTTTGATGATATTCTTTAAGATTATTGAAAGACACGTTTTATCTGTGTAAACCATTTTGTTATAGTAATTAAATTCGACATCAATTTCGAGATACTTTATTTGTGACTGATAGAGGTCATATGTTTTCTCTATGAGTTGGGAAATATCAAAACGCGAAAAA
>NZ_AUNJ01000360.1 GCF_000447775.1 Bacteriovorax sp. DB6_IX | reverse complement strand
ACACATTGACTATGGAATTTTTGAAAACACTGAGCGAGAAGATTGAAATACTCCTTAGATCCAACAACAATTTTATCAAGTTCCTTCTCTGACTTTTCAACAACTAATTTCTCTTGGTTTTGGCTAAGACATTCATCGACGCCAAAAACAGTGTACTCAAGCATATACTGCTTTCTCGCCTTCATGTAAGAAGTCTGAACATCAGCAAAGACATTGATAGAAATTAGTTGAATTAGAAAAAGAAGAAGTAGGTACTTCATAAATCCCTCAGTTTTGAACTCTCAATACTTCTATTTTAACAAGAATCAGAGTGAACATTAAACA
>NZ_AUNJ01000359.1 GCF_000447775.1 Bacteriovorax sp. DB6_IX | reverse complement strand
TTCGAATTAAGTCACTCTCTTTTTCAGAAATAGAAGTATTAAATGACTCGATTAACTCTGTATTTCTATATTCAAAGAGACTTTGAACTTTTAATGGAAAATATTTTTCAAAAGATTCACAGTGAAGGGAGCTAAATGGATAATCCTCTACCCTTTCAACAATTTTCGCTCTAACAGGATTTTGAAAAACATATCTCACAACATTTCCCAAATAATTTTCATTAGTAA
>NZ_AUNJ01000358.1 GCF_000447775.1 Bacteriovorax sp. DB6_IX | reverse complement strand
ATCTTGTAAGAAGAATCATGGAAAACTCTTCTCAGGTTGGTGTATTAACAATTACGAGATCGCATAAGAAGAATGTGAAACTCTTGTCTCCAACAGAGATTTATAAACAAAATAAAGAAGAAGCTCGTTTGGTTCTTGATAACTCTATTTCTAAACTTGATGGAGAGTTTATTAATATTCCAACTCTAAGAAGTTACTTAGACAGTGAATTAAGAACAGTTGAGAATTCACTGGATCAATACCAATCAGAGCTTGGTAAAGAACAGAATAATATCTTCAAGACAAATGGTGAGATGATCACAGTTAAATCTCCTTCTGATGGAGAAACTG
>NZ_AUNJ01000357.1 GCF_000447775.1 Bacteriovorax sp. DB6_IX | reverse complement strand
AAGAACGTCCATTACATTTCCTTGTCATAAATTCATTATCCAAGGATTTTACTTGGTTACATAGGTAGTGACAAGGACACAACGTGTTATTAGTAACTCAGCTGGTCACAAATAAACTTAACTTGATTAGCAAATTTACCAAAGAATTTTTGGCGCTGCTTCGACTCACTCTGATAGAGCTCATAGAAGAGAATTGATTTAATATTATCCTTCTTAGAAGGGAAATGCTCTTGAAAGAGATTGAATTCTTTCTTCTGAGTTTTTTGAAGAAATGCCAAATGACCCATAGAGTAACTTATAACGTCATAGAAATTCTTCTTTTCGCAACTAGCAAAGACTAGTTTTTTCGAAATTTTCCTTATGGACTCCAGGTAAGGATGCAAATAAAGATGAGACCATTTGTCCTAAAACAAAGCGAGGCGTCATTAAAGTATCAATATTTTTTAGAGGATGAACTTTTATAAAGACGATATTTTGAACTATCTCAACCTTGGCCTCTTGCGAATCAGGCCACCATAAGAAATAAACCTTGGCCTTAAAGTTCTTTTTAAGGCCGAAGAACTTAAAAGCATTTTCATAGGCCTTAAAAACTTTCTTCTTTTTAAGGGTCTTATCTAGCAGAGCGATCTTTCCCTTAAAGCCTTGTGACTGTCCAATGATTTTCGATGCCGTGGGCCTAAAATGCCTGAGTACACCGACAATGACTTTCAACTCATCTTTTTGATAACCTTTTTTAAATTCTTCATCGCTCCATCGACAGAGTCAGCACGGTAGAAGGCCAGAGAGAATTTATCAAATTCAGAATTAACTCTCTTATACTTTGAACGTAATTTTTTTAAAGTTATCTAATTGATTATTATCTTCCAGACTTAATGGGAACTTCTTACTCCAATACTTATAAAGAAGTTTCGAGCTCTCATTCTCATAACGCTTAGAAAGAAGGTCGATAAGATGAAAGACGTCACCGGCCTGGGTATAATTCAAACACCCTTTGGCCGAGACTGTAAATGTTATTAGAAAAATTAAGACTGACTTAAATAAATTATTTTTCAAGAGCTTCCTCTGTCAGATTCATCATAGCATCATAACCAAATTTAACATCATCAGATTGACCTTGTTGAGTCATACCTGGACCTTGTGAAGCAGGAGCACGAGCCCCTTTCTTCATCGGTTTCTTAGCAATACCCTCTTCTTGCATCTCAAGAAGTTCACTATCAATCTCTCCACCAACAACTTCTGTAACATAGACGACTTCCCCACCTTTTTCGATGATATTTCCGTTCTCATCCACTTGAGGAATAATTCTATAAACAGCACCATTAACATTGGCGTAGATCACTTTATCTCCAGATTTAACAGCATTTCTGACTTGGTTACCAATGCTAGGATCTTTTAAACTTGAAAGAGTTAACACTGTACCAACTTGACCTTCCATCGACCCCTCTCTTAACTGATAGAGATAGTCATCAGAAGTCATACCATTAGAATCTAAACTTAGCCCTTTTCCAGAAGATCTTGCAAAAGATCCCCCTGCTGAGTTTGCACTACCTGGAGCAGCAACACTAGAACCGCCAGCGGCCTGAGCCTCAACCTCTGGTACACGATCAACAGTTGCAGCGCGTGTAGCGGTTTGAGAAGATGGTCCAGAAGTCGCTTGGGCGATATTGGAAGCACTTGGCCCCTGACTTAGTTTTTGTACAAGTTTCTTCTTATCTGCTTGCAGTCGATTAATAGTTTCAGTTGCACTTGAGATGGCCTTATTTAACTTGGCCATTTCTTCCTGTTGTTTCTTCTTTTCAGCTTCTTCAAGCTTCTTATTCATTTCTTCAAGACGCTGTTGCATAGCATCTATCTTGGCATTATAACTTGCAATGAGGGCTTCATCTTGAGCAGCTTGTGCTTGAGAAGCTTGCGCCTCGGCCTGGGCCGATCCACTATTCTTATTTCTGTCATTTCCAAGGTTAGAAGTTGTTGGAAAATAATTTGAGTAAGTCCCAACATTATTACTAATAGCAGAACCAATTGATGTCTTCATATTAGTAATGGCATCGGCCGTTGAGTCCATAAACCCAGTGATAGCACTATACTCTTCATCAGTTGCTTGAATAACTGATTGAGAACCACCAGTTCCACCTTCTTCTGAAGTTGAATCACTTGCGATTGCCATTTGTTCAGTCACACTGATTCTTTCGGACTTCTCAAAGACATCTGCCGTAAATTCTGAGTTGGAAGTTGAATCGTAAAGGGCATTTGCCCAATTTGAATTCTCATCATTTTTTGGGCTCCATATATTACATGCAATGGCCCCGGCCTGAATATTATACTTTACAAAATCATTATCGCTATGTTCATCCTGTGGTAGTGCCGAAGCAATACTATTTACAACATTCTTTAGAACAATAGGATTCTTAATTTGTTCCTTAACAATTTGAGTATCATCCATATCACAAGCTTGACGTACCTTTTCAAAAGCTTCATTACAACGTGAGGCCTTCATCACAGCAGCTTCAGATTGAAATTGCTCTAGTTGTTTTGCAAATTCATCTGCAGTAATATCTTTTCCATCAGCAGCAACTCTGTACATATCACTTGCAACCATTTGCAGAGCATCCATCGTAAGACTTCTCTCTTCTGTCATACCCGTTGCTCTTTCAATGTGACTTGAATCATAATCCAATTTACTATAACCAAGTCTTAGAAGCGGATCACTACTACTTTGAGTATTCTTTTCCAAATCTTCATGTCTAGCTTGCTCATACATATAGCTGTAAAACTTCTGTCTTAATAAAGGATCGTTTAAATAGGCATTTTCAATTGTTCTTAGTTTAGATGCCTGATCATAAGTCATAAAGAAAGAAGAAGTTTTTCCTGTGTGAGCATCTTTACCAATATTATAGAGTTCATGGTAATTAAGATACTTTGCTGGATTTACCATTGCTTCAACTTCACCTGGATTTAAAACAAGATCTCCAATACTCTTCCACTCAATATTATCTTGAAAATATTCTCTGGCCTTAAGATAGCCCATTGTTCCAGCAGAACCATCAACTGCTAGATCTTCTAAGTCAGCGTAGAATTTCATACGGACTCTGTCATCAACCTCTCTAAAGTAGCTGTTAAAGTCAGTACTACTATCAATCCCAGACATAAAGCGTCTCATATTTGGGTAGAGATCAATATTCTTCTTAAGAATCATTCCAAAAAGTCCCTTCATTTCTTTTTTGACTTCTTCTGGAAAACAGCTCTTACCTTGCGAGTTTTTCAAACTATTCATCAAGGCCATGGCATTACCAGGGATACAAAGGGAGCTTTTATCCCCTCCACTCATTTCAAGAATTTTCTTATTTGCTTGAGGATTAACGAGCATCGCATAGGCCGTCCCCTCAGAGTTTGACATGAATGATTCAAGAGCTTGAGCAGCAGTATAAACAAGGTAAGCCTTCTTCATCGTTGAAACATTGTCTTCAACCATCTTCTTAGTATCTTTACCTTTATACTCTTCAGCGAGATTTAGATCCTTTACTTTCTTTTGTACACAACCACAATACTTGGCACGTGTATCAGTTTCATGCTGGCAAGCCGCATCGAGAAATTCTTTTTGAAAAGGAAGATCAATAGATGTATCAATACCTCCACAAGAAATCAGATCATTTGAATTTATTGTGAGAATCTTTAACTCACCTGAATCAAAACGAGATGGAGGGATGTAGTTAGGATCAGTATCAGGAGAAAGAGTTTGTAATGGGTTTCCTCTAAATTCATTAGAATAATTAAATTCTCCAGATCCAAAATCTTGACCAGCCTTTACAAATATTCCACCAAAACCTAACCCTCGAGTTGCACCACTCGCAGCTGCTGCAATTGCTTCACGATTGATTCCATTATAGTTGAACTCTTGCTTATCCGCCCCATACTCTCCCGTTAAATAAGAGCTATAAGTTGGGTTTGCCATAGAACTATGAACCAAAGTAAAAGAAACTAATAGTGGCATCAATTTAATCGTTTTCATTGCAATACACTCCATTCTTCCTAACGCATCGGTTTTTTATGCAAAGAACTTGAGTAATTAACTCTTTTATATATTGTCTCTCTAAGCCGAGTTTATCCGAAGATTTAAGTGATCACTCATCAAGAGATTTTTCAAAAAAACTACTAAGCTACTGAAATAACGGAAATCAAAGAGTTTGTAGGAATATACGTAGATACTTCTGGTGATAATTTCTTTGCCTAAAAACTATGGCATTAAACTAAATTCTAACAATTTAACTTTTTAAAACTGCTGTACAGAAATGGGGTTGGATAGCTAGGGTTTTAATTTAAAAACAATATCTTACTTACTGAGCTCTTCAGCAGCTGAGGAAATTGCAATAATTCAGAAATGATTTCATGGAGATGAGTGAACCTCATCCCCACTATAGAGGAGCAGTTTTTAACTTTTTGATGTGAGCATCTATCGTTAACAGGGCATACTTATGAAGACGCTCAGGCAGATCCGGGTAGATTTCCTTAAGCATCTGTTCTCTTGAGAGACCCCTGTCTAAAAAGCCTTGAACTTGTTTTTCACGAATCTGGCGATGCTCAAGTGTTTTCTTAAGTTTGTGAACTCCACCTAAACCAATTCCGTGTGAAGGAAAGATATTAAGTGGATCTAAATCAATCATTCGATTGAGTGATGAAAAATACTTGGCCATATCTCCTTCATCACCACCAATAACAACCGTTCCAACTGTTTGAATCAAATCACTCACAATCGCCCAGGCCTTATCGGCCCTCATTAAAGTGAGTTGTCCCTCATCATGACCTGGAGTCTCAAGAACTAGAACTTGATGACCAGATGATTTTGTCAGGATATCCCCTTCTTTGAGTAGCTCTACTTTAACGCCATCAAAATAGTCAACCCCATGCTTATTCATAATACGAGCTTGAGTATCAGCACTCATAAGCATCGAAACACCAAATCTCTTGGCCATCTCGCATGAAAATTGATGATGATCAGGATGATGGTGGGTTAACATAATTTTATCAACACGAAATCCCTCAAGCTTTTCATAAAACTTTCTCAACTCCTCTTCGCACTTTGGTGAAGGATCAATAAGAACACTGAGACTATCCTCATCTCCAATTAAAAAGCTATTCGTTCTATTGGCCGGAGGAAAGGTGTTAGAAAGAGGGAGAAATTGTTTCAAACCATAGACTGGCTCAATTAACGGAACTTCTGTTGCTGGATTATATTTTAGATTTGGATCAATAATCTTATCAGAGTCAATATCACGATCTAAGTCTTCAAGAATGGTTATCATTGGAGGAACAACAAGCATAAGCCCATCGCGGTATTGCTTAAAGGCCTGATGCGAGTTGATCCATTCACTAGACTGCGCTTCTTCTTCACATGCTTTAAGATCAAGTTTCTCATTTAAGTAGATCTTAAAATAAGTATTCTTAAAACGATGAGGATTAAAATCTGGAGTGATGGCCTCCCCTAAAATAGAAATTCTAGAGACAATACCTTTTTCTTTTAGAATTACCAAATCAATATCTAGCTCTTCCATCAACTCTCTTCTAAGAGCAACGAGCTGAGGGCGTGTCGCTCCATCACATTCGAGATCAACTGCAAAGTCATGATCTTCCTTATCAATCTTTCCTCCAGGAAAAGAATAGAAACCAGGAAACGCCTTTAAGTAATTTTGGCGCTGAATGATGAAGAATTCATCTTCATAGATAAGAATTGCTGAAACAGACTCTCTCATAATAACCTACTGTAGACTGGCGAAGGCCTCTGTGGCCTTCTGATATCGTACCTCACGGTAACCCTTAATATTCTCAAGAATCTTAAGGTTCTTTCTAATAATATCATCACTCTTTTGTCTCTTAGGGATCTGATTGAGAATTTGATCTCTAATTTTTAAAGAAATCTCTCTCTCTTTCTTGTGCCAACTAGGTAGTAAGAATCTTAAGATACGAGCGTGTCTCATCAACTTCAACATCCAGTCCTTTGGAGAGATATCAAATTCAATTTTCTTACCAAAGAGATCAAAAGCTGGTCGATTAATTCGAACTTTCTTATAACTCTTTCCAAGCTCCCCATAAAGTTCTCGATCTTTGCGATAAGAATTGGTGAAACCATTTGATGAGAAATAAAGACCTCATCCTTAACGATATAAGTCTTTGCCATCGTTCTAATAGCAATCTCTCGTTCTTGTCCTGAATAAAGGGCATTAAGGGCCTGAGCACTTCCAATAAACTCATCGACATGCTGACCTCTATCAAAGACAAATTGATCATGAATCATTTGGATAACATGTGACTTTGGAAGATAGTCCATAACATCAAAGGCCTTAACAAGTGCACTCTCATACTTTTCCAGCATATATTTAGATTTTTGCCATGGAAGAAATGAGCTCTTCAAGCTTCGCTTCGCTAAGCTTGCAAAGGATTCCTTTTCTACTCTCTGTGTATATTTGGCCTCGAAAGCTTCAACACCAAGTTGTGCCATTTCACGACCGAGGTTAAAGGCCATGAGATTATTCTCGATTTCATTCTTTTTAATGGCCGCTCTTAAGGCCTTATCAATATCATCCATCGAAAAAGGCACCATCCCCTTTTGGAAAGAGAAGCCTAAAATCATTGTCGATGCATAAACAGATTTCCCAAGAAGCTTGTCACACCACTTCTTAAGTGGAGCAAGAACAATTCTTTGATCATTAGAATTTTTAAGATTCTCTAAAAGCTGTTGACGACTCAAGCTCTTTTGATCAACTTCCTTATCCAGCAGTATTGATAGGGGTACTTGGAAGTCCGTATCAAAGATCGCCATTCCATCTTGGGCCAAAAAGCCTAACTGTCCTGTTCCATCGAGTAAATCAGGAGAGAGAAGAATATCTGCTGTCGCTCTTGGAGTCACCGCTCCCATAGAACGCCCGTTCTTACAAATAGAGAGGTGTCCAGTCACATTTCCATTTCTTTGGGCCAGACCTTTTTGATCCATAAATTTAAAATCTAGATCATCACGTCCACCCATTTCAACAGCGGCCTTAGAGATAATTTTTGAGATTGTTGTAATCCCAGATCCACCAACACCTGTCACAACCATACGCCAAGTTCTATCTCCGGCAATATCATCAAAAGACTTCTTCGTCACAGGAAGTTCAAGGTGATCAAAATTAAATGTTATACCTAACTGACTCTTATACTTCGTTGGGTGATAATCCAACACTTGTACCATTTCAAAGCTTGGACAGGCCTTAAGCTTTGTACAATAACTATCTGCTACACAAATTTGTGGATCAATCATTACCTTTGATCCATAGGCATCAAAAGTTTGAGTCAAACCAGGACATCCTGTATTATCAACACAAACACGACAGTCTTCACAGGCCAAAGTATTAATCTGGTAAAACTCCTTAACAGGAACATCACCTTGTTGCTTAATAAGCTTTCTTTCATCAGCTCTTTTTCTCGCCTGATAAGTAAGGGAGCACTCTTTATTGGAAATAATAACTTTAGTTCCAGGCTTCTTAATATAATCTCTCATGAGATTTTGGTAAAAGAAACGATCACTTGGATTAACTTCAGTGACATCGGCAACTCCAAGTCCTCGAACAACAGAAGTTAAACTCTGCCTTGGTCTCGACGTCCCTTCAACATTCACACCAGAGGCCGCAGTCATCTGATGTCCCGTCATCGCAGTATTATCATTATCTAATAAAATATATGTAATATCGTGATCCATTTGAACAGAGTTAGAAATATCTGTTACCCCAGAGTGGAAAAATGTCGAGTCCCCCATAAGAACAACACTTGGATTCTTAGTAAAGAGATCAACACCAGCTCCAAGGGCCCCACCTTGTCCCATCGCAGAGAGATTATGCATTTCTCTAAATGGTGGAAGAAAAGAGAGTGAGTAACACCCAACATCTCCATGAGTAATAAGATCAATCCCCTGTGACTTTAGCCAAGAGCGTAGATCCTTTAAAAGCGAAAGCGTCTCACGGTGTGGACAACCTGGGCAGAAAGTTGGCAGACGTCGAGGTAAAATTCCATCATAACCTTTTTCTTCATACTTAAGTTCCTCACAAGCGTGGAATCCCCATTGTCTTAAAAGGTATTCCATTTTATCGCGAACAATTTCAAAACTTAGACCACCATAGGCCGGAAATCCTTCAATGGCCTTATCACCCTCTTTAAATTCTTTACCGATGATTTCAATATCTAATTTATGTCTTTGACATAATTCTTTTAACTCTGTTTCTAAGAATCCTCTTTTCTCTTCAATAACAACAAGTCTTTCTAGATTTGATAGAAAGGGAATAAGAAGTTCATCCACAAGAGGAAAAGATGATGCCACTTTGTATAGAGAGAAGTGCTCAAGATATTGGGCCTCTTCAAAAATTTGTTTCACTGTCTCAAAAATAACACCAGAAGAAATGAATCCAGTTTTACTATTCGTATTTCCAAAGACCTTATCGAGTTTCATCTTCGCCAGAACTTCTTTAACCTTAGGAAAACGCTCCTTAATCATAGAGACATCAGCTAAAAGAGAATTGGGTGGCACCATAACATTCTTTGAAAGATCAAATTCGGTTGGATCAAGATCAACAAGCTCCTTAGGAACTTCACGCTCTTGCCCTATTTGAACTCTCCCTCCACCTTCGGCCATGAATGTAGTGAGAAGAAGTCCTTGATAAAGACTAGTTCGTTTAGAAATTTCTAAGGCCACACTCATCCAGTCTTTTAGCTCCTGAGGCGTTGAAGGCTCAAGAAAGGACATATGAAGGTGTTTATACAGATAACGAGAATCCGCTGCAGTTGAAGTAGACATCGACCAAGGATCATCTCCAACGGCCACAACAGTTCCAGGATAAAGGGTCTCACCAGTATCCTCGTCTTGATAAGGACGACCCGGATTAGCAAAGTTTCCAACAGAAAGAGCATCACTAGCAACATGAAGTCCCATAGATTTCATGGCCACTAAACAGTCACGTCCAACTTGCTTTGATCCAGATGCCATCGCGGCCGCATTGGCCTCAGAGTTAGCAATAACAACTCGAATTCCCTTTTCTTTAAATTCATTCTTTCTTTGATAAAGAATATTAAAGTACTCTGCTAAGGGTGATCCAGGATATCCTGTATATAATGAGAAGCCTGCTTCAAGGCCTCCTTGGATAATGATTTCATTACCATTTAATATTTTAAAACTCATGTCTCCTCTCAATTTCCACTAAGTGCTGCAATATCTTAGCGAATTCATTGACCTTTTGTCATCTCTTGCTTACGCACAGCACCTTAAAAAAGCATGATCTAGGCAATAGACTGCCTTAAGAAAGATAATTAGACTCAATAAAATTATAAGAATATAGACGAGGGACAATTTATGAGATCAAAAATCAGTGAAGAAAACCCACTAGGGATTCTTGGTATCGACCACTTAGAGTTCACATGTAGCTCACTAGAAACTCCAACGAAGGAGCTCTTCTATAAGTTTGGTTTCCAAAAGACGGCCCAAAATAAAGAACTTAACACAGAATTATTTACCCAAGGACAAGTTCGTTTCCTTCTTATTGACTCAAAAGATGAGAACTCTCAGGCCTATAAATATGTAAGAGATCACGGAGAAGGTGTCTCTAAAATCTCTTTTCTCGTAGAAGACTGTGAGCATGCGATTAAAACAGCAGTTGAACGCGGTGGTGAGATGGTTCAAAACCTAAAAGTTGAAGAATCTGAGCACGGTGTCTACAAGACGGCCATGATCAAAGGTTTTGGTGATGTTCTCAATGAATTTGTTGAAAGACCAAGAACTTTCTTTAGACCAGGATACGAGGCCCTTGAAAATGATGAGAGCGCTCAACCACTGAGTGCTAGAGTTGCCAGAATTGATCACCTCACAAATAATGTACCTAAGGGTGAGATGAGAAAGTGGGTTGATTTCTATAAGCAAGTTTATGGATTTAAAGTAACGAGATACTTCGATATTAAAGGGGTTAAAACAGGTCTTCAATCAGAAGTTGTCCAACTTCCACTTGGAGAAGTTATCATCCCTATTAATGAGCCAGAAGAAGAAAATGGAAAGTCTCAAATTCAAGGATTCCTAGATCTTCACAATGGATCAGGAGTACAACATATTGCTCTCACTTGTGGTGATATTCTCACAACAGTTAAAGAATTAAGAGAGCGTGGAATAAAATTCCTCGATATCCCTCACACTTACTACGAAGACATTCCAAAGCGCGAGTTCACTGTAGAGGAAGAAATTAGTGAACTTGAAGACCGTCAACTACTTGTGGACGGAGATGAAGAAGGATATCTCATCCAAAACTTCACAGAGACATATGTTGGACCTCTTTTCTTTGAATTCATCCAAAGAAAGAAACACAACGGTTTTGGCGAAGGAAACTTCCAGGCCCTCTTTGACGCCATCGAAAGAGACCAAGTCAAGCGCGGTTATTTAGAATAGGCAAAAGGTACCAGTATCTTTTTCTTATGAGAGTCGTGTCATTTAACGCAAACCTCATAAGGAAAAGATACTGGTACCTAGATTTCTTTTTTTATCATATAATATCTTGATGTCTGATACGCGTAAGAAAGTTTTATTAATTGGGAAGCATGAGAAGTTACTTGATCTCTTTGGCTTCTCCATTCAAAGTGAGTTCAACTTT
>NZ_AUNJ01000356.1 GCF_000447775.1 Bacteriovorax sp. DB6_IX | reverse complement strand
GTCCGAAGTCCCTTGAAGTGTTGCATCTCTTAGATCTGCTGCGACAGTGTTTAGTGAAAGTAGTGTTAATAGTGCTACAGTTGTCATTTTTTTCATTTTCATTCTCCTTTAATTTTTAAAATATGTATCAATTGAAATTAAACGTGCCGTTTTTCTTATATCTTTTAGTAAATTATTAAGTTCTAGTAGTTCATCAACTTCTGTTTGATAGTGAGACTTAACATCTGCAATAAGCTCTCTTTCGATTTCCTTTAGCTCACTAAAATGCTCATTGTGCTTATCAACATCATCATTGGTAAGTTTCGCAGGAATTCCATAGCCACCATCAAGAGGTTTAATTCTTGAAGAAGACCTCATCTCATTCCATCTTTTAATTCGCTTACCAATCTCTGTTTCCTCTTCCATATTTCTTTCTAAATACTCACCTACTTCTTCATCAATATTAAATTGTCTAATTTGTAGGATGGCCTTTGTCATAATGGCGAGGTCATCAATCATCTTCTTTGTTTCTTTATTTCTAGGAAGGTCCTTTAATTCCTCAAATTTATCTGCAAGTCTCGATGAATCGAAATCCTCATAGATTTCCTTAATATCTCTAAACTTCTTTTTAAACTTTCTTGGACCATTTCTCTTAGGATTATGATGTTTAGGAATTTTCTTATAATCACTTTCCTCTAATCCAAAGAGATTCTTTTTAACATCCTTAAGCCTTTCTCTATCACTTGAGAAGAAACGACCTTTGGCAACAGCTTCTTTCATATCTTCGAAATAACTTTCCTTAGAAAGGTCATTTTCAACAATTTCATCATAGACAGAGTATGGCTTCAGAACACTATCGTAGATAATCTCGTGTTCATTCAAAGCTGCCTGTAAAAGTTCATGTGATTCTGTCGCGCAGTTATTTGTAATAAACTTATAATCACCCTCATACTCCCAGTAGATTTCAAGAACCTTATTAATAAAGTCTTTCTTCTGCTCCGGAGTGAAATCGATTGGCTGACTTATGAGATCTCTTAGTTCTCCAAGATTGTATTCTTGAATAACATTAGGGAATGACAGCATAAATAATACAGAGTCATATCCACCAAGGAGACCTTTGATCGAGTCAATTTTAATATCAGTTACATTTGCTCTATAACTTAGAACAACATGGTGAAGTTTATCCTTAAGACAATTTTCATCAACGACCTTTCTATGAGGGGCACAAAGAACAATGCGATACATAGAGTGCCCAAAGCCTGACATGATTCCATCACCTTTAGAGGCAAGTAAATAATCAATTCTATAAACGCGATCAGGATTGATATCTCTGATAATATTTTTATCATCTAGTACGATTTCTGAGTAGACCTCACATTCATAATTTGGAAATGGTGTATGCTTTAACTTCTTATTAAAGAATTTATAATACGAAGGACGACGACACTTATATTCTTTATCTAGTAGAAAGTACTCAAGATTTACAGCATAATGCTCTTCAAGATTCTTATACTCGTAAGCATCAATTGATCTTTTTACCGATAAGTTCTTCGCATTCTTCGTAAAGAACCCACGGGACCAATTACTTAACTTGTAAAAAGAATGAAGCCCACTGATCGTTTTCTTATTTCTCTCTTCTCTTTCAACAATTCGACATTTAGAGGTATTTCTAAATTTCTCCTGACTACTCTCTCCATGACTAACAAGACATTCTTTGACATTTCTCTTATGCTTCTTTGATCGAATTCTTTTAAAATCGTAAAGATGTCCAACTTCATGGAGTACTGTTGCGACAGCCTTTTTATAGTAATTCTTGTGTCCACATGGAAATTGTTGAGAACCAGCTTCTCCCTTTATGATTTCAGGAAGAAATAATGATGTCATATTAATTTTCTTCTTATTAAATGTACTTACGTGAGCATATTTAATATTTGCTTTTGACTGACAACGATTGGCCGGAAGGGCCTTAAGACCTTTATTATCTTTATAAGTTTGGAATTCTAGTTTTACTTGATAATTAAATTTTGATTTGATCTCTTCAGGAATATGAGAGTTCACTTCATCAACAAACTTTTGAACATCTGCCCTCATGTGTTTTGGAACCGAGCTTGATTTTAGAACTACCAAATCAGAGGCATATACTGCACTACTAATAAGGGATAGACATAGGAATGCTCTACTTAGTTTAACTATCATAGTTCCTCTCTTCTTGGACTAATATTCATTTCCCTATTTAGAAGCAAATATCGGGCCAAGAAAGAGAGTCTATTTATAATGATTTAGAACTACTCTCAATTATATTAATGTAATAATTATTACCTATGTCTACTTTTTAGACACTACCAGAGATTAGAGTGTTTATTTTTTAAACTAATTCTTCACACACTTATCAAAAATTGGATCATAATCTCCCCCAGTCAAACGACATACCTCTTGAGCAACTTCTTCTCTTTGGGATTCGTTGAGTTCTCCATCCTCAGTACAAGGGATATTTCTCAAAATAACATTGGCCACCCCAATTCCAGCATTGATTGCAACAATTGACTTTGTAACAACTGGCTCAGGTGCGACGAGACAAATCGCATTCACAACTCCAAAGGCCGCTTGGACAGTATAAATCGCACTTAAAAAAGCCTGCTTATTCATACAAGTCATTTTCTGATCACCGCAACCGACAAATTCCAACTCTTCGGCTTGGGTATACTGTGCACTTGTCACGATTAAACAGATTGCGAGAATTAGCTTTTTCATAATTTCCTCCCTATAGAAAAAGACACTATAGAAAGAGCAAGGCCTGGGCCAAATAGTTCAATGTAAAATTAAGTACTTAAAGGAGTTTAGTTTTTCATTTTGGGATTTTATTCCCATTTTGGAAAAAAAAAGCCCCGCAAAGAAGCGGGGCCTTATGTATGAAACCAAGATTGATTGTCTTAGAATAATTGTGCCCAATCAGTTGTTTGAAGAGTGTTGATCACATGTCTTAGGAACTTAGATCCAACTTCTCCATCAATTAGTCTGTGGTCATATGTATGAGTTGCATACATCATTTGGCGAATTGCAATTGCATCATCCTCAGTTACAATTGGACGCTTCTTCATTGTACCAACACAGAAGATACCAAGTTGTGGTTGAAGAATAACTGGAGTTGCAGCAAGAATTCCGAATGATCCATTATTAGTGAAAGTATAAGTTCCACCTGACATATCATCCATTGTTAGCTTCTTAGCTCTAGCTTTTTGTACTAATTCATCAAGCTTTCTCGCCATTCCTCTAATATTCAAGTTATCTGCACCTTTAATTACTGGAACAACTAGTCCATTACCAGGAACTGCTACTGCACAACCAAGATTAATATCTTTCTTCATGATAATATTGTCACCATCAATAGAAGCGTTAACCATTGGGAACTCTTTAAGTGCTTGCACTAGAGCATATAGGATAAAGTGAGTATAAGTCAGAGAGAATCCCTCTTGCTTTTTAAACTCATTCTTAAACCCTTCTCTAAACTTAAATAGAGCTGTCATATCAACTTCATCAATCGAGTTAACGTGTGGTGAAGTCATTTTGAAGCAATCATATTCTTAGCAATTGCCTTTCTCATATTGTCCATTGGAACAACTTCAACTCTAGGATTATTAGAATAATCAACACCTGAACTTACTGGAGCTGCGGCTGGTGCGGCAGCTGGTCTAGCTGCTGGTGCCGAAGCGACAGGGGCAGCTGCAGGAGCTGCTGATCTATTATTAAGATAGTTCATAAAGTCAGCTTTATTTACTCTTCCACCTGCTCCAGAACCTGTCAGTGAAGCAAGTTCGTTAAGATCAACTCCATGCTTCTTGGCCAAGTTCTTAACTAAAGGAGTATAGAATCTTCTTCCTGTCTTCGCTGTAGCTTCAACAGGCTGTCCCGTTGGTGCAGCGGCAGCTGGAGCCGGGGCAGAAGCTGCAGGAGCTGCAGAGGCAGCGCTTGCTCCAAATGGGACATCTAGGTTTGTTTCGATTGAAGCAATTTTAATCCCAACATCTACTGTTTCACCTTCAGCGAAAAGAACTTCTTCTAATCGACCAGCAATTGGAGAAGGAATTTCAGACTCAACTTTGTCAGTTGAAATGTCTAATAGGATTTCATCAACTTCAACCATATCACCTGGTTGCTTGTGCCATTTTGTAATTGTACCGTTAGTAATTGACTCACCCATTTGAGGCATTACGATATCCATTCTATCCGAACCTGCCGCAGGAGCATTTGCTGGCTCACCAGCAGGTGCCGAAGGTGCAGGAGCAGCTGGAGCTGCTGGCTTATCTGCAGAAGAAGTCCCAACAGAAGCCGAAGCATCGTCATCAATTACAGCTATAAGAATTCCAACGTCAATTGTCTCACCTTCTTCAAAAAGAACTTCAACAACTTTCCCCGCAATTGGAGAAGGAATTTCTGATTCTACTTTATCTGTCGAAATCTCAAGTAGGATCTCGTCAATTTCAACCATATCACCTGGTTGCTTGTGCCATTTTGTGATCGTACCATTTGTGATCGATTCACCCATTTGAGGCATTACAATATCATGTCTCATATAACTCTCCTCTAAATCTCAACTAGAAGTTGAGACTTCTACCTTTTGCGTTCATTACAGATTCTGCTAAGAATTCACCAAGCGTTGGGTGCGGGTGAACAGTTGCAAAAATCTCTTCATCAATTCCTTCCATTTGTCTGAAAAGAACATATTCGTGGATAAGCTCAGTAGCATTTGTCCCAACGATGTGTGCACCTAGCATCTCACCATCTTCACCCATAAGAGTTTTAACAAATCCATCCGTTTCATTTGAAGCAACGGCCTTACCGTTTGCCATAAATGGAAGCTTTCCAACACTATACTTAATACCTTTTTCTTTAAGAGCTCTTTCTGTGTAACCAACAGAAGCAACCTGTGGCTGACAGTAAGTACACCCTGGAATATTCATCGCATCGATTGCGTGAGGGTGTTGACCAGCAATATGCTCTGCCGCCACAACACCTTCGTGAGAAGCTGCGTGAGCAAGTAGTGGTGGACCAGCAAGGTCACCAATTGCATAAATATTTGGTACTGAAGTTTGATACATATTATTAACGGCAACAAATCCTCTATCAGTTTTTACACCAACTGATTCAAGTCCAATTCCATCAATATTTCCAGTCATACCAACTGCGATAAGTCCCATCTCAAATTTGTAGTCAACAGGCTTACCTTTTTCAATTGCCGTGATAGTAACGTCATTCCCATTGTTCTTAGCTGAAACCTTTTCAACACCAAGAGACATTTTGATTCCGTACTTCTTATAAGCTTTTTCAACTTCTTTAGATGAGTCAGTGTCTTCAATTGGAAGAAGGTTTTTTTGAAGTTCAAAGATATGAACATCAACACCAAAAGCATTCCAAAAGTAAGCAAACTCAACACCAATCGCACCAGCACCAATGATACCGATAGATTTAGGAAGTGTTTCCATTTTGATCGCTTCCCAAGCTCCGATAAGCCTCTTCCCATCATGCTCTAGACCAGGGAATGATCTATAGTGAGCACCTGTTGCAAGAATAATATTCGTCGCTTCGATTGTTTCTGTATGTCCTCTTTTAGACTTAACTTCAATCTGAGTGTTTGATCTAAGTTTTGCAAAACCTTCAAAAGTTTCGATCTTATTTTTCTTCATTAAGAAAGCAACACCTTTCGAGATTTTGTCAGAGATACCTTTTGCTCTCTTAACAGCTTGAGCTCCGTCTAAACCTTTAAGTTCAACGTTTACTCCAAGGTCTGCCATATGTGCAATTTCATGAACAGTGTGTGCAGATTTTAGGACTGCCTTTGTAGGGATACATCCTCTATTAAGACATACTCCACCCATCTTATCCATTTCAACAATCGCAGTTTTCTTTCCAAGTTGGCTTGCTCTAATCGCAGCCACGTATCCACCTGGACCAGCTCCGATAACAACAACATCAAATTTCTTCATGGATACCATCCTTTATATTGACCTTACGGGTCTAACTCGATATTAACTCTTAAGTTTTAAGTTAAGTATTTACTAGAAATATTCAATATTGGCATGACTCAGTGTCAAAAATTGAAGATATTCTCATTTAGCAACGAGGCGCATCATCAGTAAGACCAAAGCCATTATTCAATCTCTCGGTCAAGAGGAGCTCAAGCTCATCAACAAGTACTTCCCAGAGGGACTTGTGGCCTTTGACCTTGAAACTTCAGGGCTTTCTCCACTGATGGATGAAATCATAGAAATTGCTGCAATAAAAGTTATTGGAAGCCATATTGAGGCCTATGAAACCCTTGTTAAACCCGAAAGACCAATTCCTCCATTCACGACAGAAATTCATGGAATCACCGATGAAATGGTGGCCGATGCAAGAAGTATAGGTGAAGTCTTACCAGAGTTTCTCGAGTTTGCTTCAGATCATTCATGGGTGGCCCATAACTCTAAGTTCGATGTTGGGTTTGTGGTCTATAATATGCACCAGCAGAAGATTCCTTTCTTTAACGCTAAGGTCTTTTGCTCATGCAAGCTTTCTAGGAAGTTGGTAAAAGGTAGCGAAAATCACAAGCTTAATACCCTTGCTGAGTTCTTCAATATAAAATTAGAGAACCATCACCGCGCTCTTGACGACACCATGGCCTGTCTCAAAATCTTTGCCCAAACTCTAAAAAAGGTCACGAGAGAAAAAGACTTTAAGGAAGGGCATATCATGAATGTTATGGATTTTGAGAAAACTCTCGAAGTTGATATACCTAAGGGTGTTAAAGGGATTAAGAAGTACTTAGAGAATCAAACACCAATTGAGATTAAATACAAAGGTGGAACGATGAAAGGCAAATTTAGGCCAATTCGTCCCGTAAGCCTTCTCCCACTTCCCCACGGTAATGTCTTATATGCTCACTGCTTAAAGAGTGATCTCTATAAGTCTTTCTCTCTTAAAAAAATTATTGAATTCAGAGAGATACCTAGTGACGAGGATAAAAATGGAAATTAAAGGTAAGAAATTAGGTTATAGAGTTCAACAAGTTGTCATCTTTGTTATCCATATCCTCCTTCTATGGTGGATTTACTGGTTACTACAAAATACAGGTAACCTGACAACTGAATATGTCTTTGCTCATTTCACAGGAATTGGAATCTATGGGGCCCTCCTTATTAGAGGATGTGCAGCGTGGGCAAAACACCATCACCTAAAAGAAGTTCAAAAAAATATTGAGCTTGCTGAACAAAGTAAAACTCAAGAGTAGAAGAGTTTTTAATGACAGAAGCCTGGCAAGAATCTTTTAAGAAGAGTCTAAAATCTATAGAACAAGTCAATCAGTTCTTTGGGACAAATTTGCCAGAGCTTCCCTACGAAATTCTTATTCCACCATCTCTAGCGAAACGAATAAAAGAGAATGGATTGGATAGTGTACTGGCCAAACAATTCCTTCCCTCTGCTGAAGAAGTTATGAGCTCGCAAGAAATTGGTCTAAAAGATCCTATCGGGGATCAAAACTTTGCGAAGCAAGGACAACTCATACATCGATATAAGAATCGGGCACTCTTTCTTCCCACGACAATTTGCCCCGTGATCTGTCGCTACTGCTTTCGAAAGAATGAACTTTCTGAAAAAGATGAAATCTTCAAGGCCAACTTTGAAAAGACAAAGTCCTACTTAAATAACCATCAAGAAATTGAAGAAATTATTTTCTCTGGTGGCGATCCACTCATGCTCTCAAATAGCAAAATAGAGTTCTTCCTTGAAGAGTTTTCAAAAATTCCTCATCTTAGATATATTCGCTTCCACACAAAGGCCCCAGTCTCTCTTCCAAATAGAGTTGATCAAGGTTTGTTGAAGATATTAGAAAGGTTTACTCATCATTTTGAGACACTGAGCTTAGGTATTCATATCAATCATAGCGAAGAGATAGATGAACAAGTTGAATCATCACTTTTAAAACTTAGAGATATTCAGAGGCTTCAGCTCCTTTCTCAAACAGTTCTATTGAAAAATGTGAATGATTGCCCTCATATTCTAGAGAATTTATTTAAAGATATTAATAAGTTAGGGGTTAGGCCCTACTATCTTCATCATCCAGACAAAGTTCGCGGTGGAATGCATTTTCAGGTAGATATCCCTGTAGGGAGAAAAATATTTGCCAGTTTAAGGAGCAATCTTCCAGGCTGGATGATACCTCAATATGTTTTAGACATCCCACAGGGCCACGGTAAAACGCCGATTTACAATCCCGAACAGATTGAATTTAAAGGTTTCTTAATGGATCTTAATCAAGATATGATAAAGCTTTAACAAAGCTTCGTTGTTCCAATCATTTATCACGGTTATTCTTTTCAAGTTGTTTATAAGAATTCATTAAATGAAGCTCGTAAACATTTGTTTTTTATAGGGGATTTGTGCATTGGTTGATCAATACGACGGCTTAGTAGACGAAAAGTTACTGGCCAAGCTAGAAGCGAAATTTGGAAAGTTTAGGATTCTTATCGTCAGTTCAAATAAGACGATGAAGAGTACTTTTAAAAGGGCCTTCACTGCTCTTAACTTCAAGATGGCAAATATCGCTGTTGCAGAAGATTATAGTGAGGCATGTAAAATTATAAAAGAAGATGCCCCTCATATTCTTGTGACGAGTCTCTATTTAAAGGATGATAAAACCGCGATGGACCTCTTCGCTATTCATCGAGAGTATTTTCCAACAAGTTTAAAAAACTTCTTCTTCGTCACGACAGAAATTGAGGAACATTATATTTCAAGCTTAGAGCATGAGTATGAATTCGATGCGCTCCTACAAGGGCAATTTAGCTTTCAACAGTATGTTCAAACTTTTTCAAAGACACTAGAAAAGAAGTTAAACCCAACTAAGTCTGATGTTCTTGTCGCAAAAGTAAAAGAACAAATTAGAGCGAAAGAATATGACAAGGGCTTAGCAATGATTGCGGCTTCAGAAGACCTTCAAATCAACGAAATTGATAAACTCAATTTGGAAGCTGATATCTATTTTAAAAAGAATGAGCCTCAAGAAGCCTTAAAGCGTTACCGTGAAGTCTTAAACTTTGATGCGAGAAATTTCAATGCTCTAGTTAATACGATATCTATTAACTTTAGTGATAAGAACTATGGTGTTGCATACGAATATACACAAAAGTTTCTAGAAAACTTTAGTGCTCCACCAAACTACTTACCTATTATTCTTAAAGTCCTACTCTTTAATAAAGAGTACTTTAAAATTATTAAACTTTGTAAAGAATATGATCAAGATGATCGCATTGATCTTCACGTAAAACTCAATATTGCAGCAGCCCTTGCACTCTGTGGAAAATCTCTTATTACTTCTAATCTTGACGTTGCAACAGAAGCCTTTGAAAGAGCAATTTCAATTAGTGGTGGGCAGAGTTTCAACATCCTTCAGATGGTTGTAACAAGTCTCCTTGCCAAGTCTGAGCTCCATGAAAAAGCAGTTGGTTTTGTTGAAAAGTATCGAGCGAACTTTATAAAAATGAATCAATTTATCGCCCTTGAATATGACGTCATGGCACCACGAAGATCTGCTCAAGAGAATATCTCTGAAGGGATGCAACTTATAAATCAGAATGTGAAATCATACAAAATCTACGAAACAATTATTACCTCTTCGGTTAAAACCGGAAGACGTAAGGAAGTCATTGAAGATTTGGTTTTTGAAGCTTGTAAAGAATTTCCCGATTATTCGGAACAGTTTAAAAGATATATTTAATTTAAAGAGAATTTACAAAATTTAGAAGACTCTCTCGCTCCTCTTCGGAAAGAGCTTTATACATCTGCTTAGACTTCTCGGCCTCACCTCCGTGCCAAAGAATAGCTTCTTCAACATTTCGTGCTCTTCCATCATGTAGAAGGTATGTATGCCCATTCACTTCTTTTTGGGCACCAATTCCCCATAGAGGTGGTGTTTTCCACTCACGTCCATTAGCAAGAAAGTCAGCTCGCCCATCCGCAAGAGCAGCTCCCATATCGTGAAGTAGTAAATCCGTATAGGCCTTCACCTCTTTTCCTTCAACTTGAAAAGATGGTCTGTGACATTGCTGACACTTAAGCTGAAAGAAAACCTTTTTTCCTTCTTCATAGTTTTTTAATCTCTTTACCTTCGGTCTATCGATTGAGCTCACCATTAAGTTTACAAAGTCCAAATGCTTATCTGAGATTTCTGGAGCGCCCCCATCAAGAGCACTTAAACAATCTGATTGTAAGCTTGAACAATTTTGATTTGGGAATAAAGAAGATGTAATACCAAGATCTCCATTAAATGCCCCTGCATTTTGTTGCAGAAGAGTTGGTTGATTCGCTTTCCAACCAAAACGACCGATCGTTTTTTTCTGAGCAAGAACATTCCAAACATAATTGACCTTTCCTGAGATTCCATCTCGATTACTATCAAGTTCATCGGCATACTCCAGAATCTGCTCTTCACTAACCTTATCAAGATAACCAACACCAGCAAGATGTGGGGCAACTCGCGGAGAAATCATAATATCTTGAGACATTGATCCGTATTTTAGGTTTTTAAATTTGTAACTTGGGACTTGGAGAGAAACGACTTTCCCACCAGCTAGGACCTCATTCTTTTCCGTATAGGTTAGTTCAAGATCACCTTCATTTTCAACGCCTAGAGTGGCTCGAGGATGAAATTGAGTCCCATAAACGGGATCTCCCACTGGTGAGCCATCTTTATTTTGTCCTTGAACAGAGAGCCTCATTAATAATGAGAAATCTGGTTTTAATCCTTGGATTGGAGCACGCCCTCTCCCATTGTGCTGATGACAACTCACACATGACACAGCATTAAAGTGTGGACCAAGCCCATCTCTAACCTTTGTCGAAGAAGGAGCTGTTACCCAACCTTTTGCGTAGAGAGAAAAACCGGCCTTTAACTCGGCTATTTGCTTCTTAGACAACCCATCAACTAATTGAGAATAGGCCTTATGATATCTACCCGGTAAGGTTTTAGCAGAAGCAAGATTGGTCCAGGCCAAGGCCTGAACCAATATTATAAAGAATAGATTTCTTTTAGAATTAAAGATCAAGCTCTAAACCTAACTCAACAGCAGCTTCTCTAAGAAGTTCGTCAAGGTTTCCAAGAGAGTCAATGATTGCTTGAACTTCATCTTTATTTTCTGTAATCGCTCTATCAAATGGAATTGCAATATTTCCGATAACTGCTTTTCCATTTTCTTTAGCGTAGAAGAAGTTGATCGCTGTAAATAGAGTCTTGAATTCAGCTTTAATTTTCTTATCAAGTTCTGGATTAGTGTAGGCCACTAGAGTATCAATCCCTTTTCCTTCAACAGATAAGTCAAAGTTGAATGCCTTATACTCTCCAAGATAGATATTTTTTACACCAAGTGCATTTGTATAAATGTCATTGATTGTCATGTCAGAAAAACATGAGTGCTCTTCTTCTTGATCTTCAAGTAGGAAAGCATTTTCAATTCTTTCAGATTTAAGTTCATCACCTGCCATCGAGATCATAGAAGTAAAGATATCAGCAAGAACATTATCAGTATTTCTATTTAAGAACTCTTTTCTGTAATTGTCGGCCTTAACATCCCATTGAGAAGTTACCGATCTTAAGTGATCAACAAGAACATCTGCTAAAAGAGAAAGATACTCTCTTCTTCTATCTTGGTTCTTAGCTGTTCCACCATTTACAAAGTCTGTATATGGTCTAGTTCCCGCAGTTTCTAGAGATCTATCTTGTCCCCAAAGAAGGAATTCAATAGCATGGTATCCAGTTGAGATATTCTTCTCACCTTCTCTTTCATTCATTGAAGTAATAACATCAGCAGTAAGTTTGATTGATCTATCATTGATAAGTCCTGCGTCTGCATCTTCCTTAACATAGTCAATATAGAACTCATCAAGTGGCCATGCGTTGAGAAGTCCTTCAACTCCTTCAAACCCAATTGCTTCAAGGTGAGTAATAACTCCATCATCAACTGGTTCAAAATCAATTGGACCATTATAGAATCTGAAGATTTCAGATTGACCATATGGCATACGAGCATTCTTGGCCCAAGCATCTTTAGTCATCTCGAACTGCTTCATAGCATCTTGTGCATTAGAGGCCGCTGATTTCGTGAATTTTCTGATCTGAAGTTGTAGATCAAGAGCACCTGAAAGTGAATCTTGATAGTTTAAAAGCGCCATATTAGCATAGTTTCCAATAACTTCCTTCTTCATTAAGTCATTGTTTTTAAAAGGAACTTTTACTGCTAGAGCACTTGCTGATGCTGTCGCAATCAGTAGTGAAATAAGTGTATTTTTCATTCTCCCTCCAAAAGGTGATATTTATTGGTTTGACTTATCAAACTTTCGTTCTTATAAAATACTCATGTTCTAAAGGCAATACATTTTTTTGGAAATATAAATATGAAAGGGTACATCTTTTTAATTCTCGCTACTTTTAGTGTTCACGCATTTTCAAGTGACATTGATCAACAACTAAAAAAACTTATTAAAGATAATAATCTGCAAGCGCTAGAGCCGTCTTTTAAGGAAGACATTCATGTCATTAGATTAGGACAACGTCTTTTTAGCGAAAGAGAATTAAGTGGTAATAGAGATATTA
>NZ_AUNJ01000355.1 GCF_000447775.1 Bacteriovorax sp. DB6_IX | reverse complement strand
GAATAAACTATTTGAAAAAGTATGGACTCTCTGTAGATGTAGAAGAACAACTAAGTGAAGTCACTACTAATCTTCAAGATGCAAATTCAAATTATATTGTTTTTTATCGATTATTAGATAACGAAAAATCACAAGTAGCATTTCAAAAAAGACTTAAAGGAATAAATCCCGGTTTGTTGATTTTGAGTCATGAGCCAATATCAAAAATATCTATTCCTTATGTTGTTTTACCTTTTGAGAAGTTCCTTCCATTTCAAAAAGAATTATGTGACATACTCTATCCTCAAAGTTTCGAAGTAAAGCTTATTGGTGTAACAGGGACCAATGGAAAATCAACCGTCGTTCATCTTTGTCATGAAATACTAAAAGCAAATAATTATAAATCCTTTACTATTGGTACTATTGGTATTTTTGATGGAGAGAAGGAAATTCATCCCGCACCAGGAGCAACAACCCCATCTTATGTTGATTTAAGAAGAGTATTACACAAGCTTCACGAATATGATTTTGCTTGTTTAGAAGTTAGTAGTCATGCACTAGATCAAGATCGTTTAAATGGGATAACACTAGCATGTGCTGGTTGGACAAACTTAACTCAAGATCATTTGGATTATCACGGGACAATGGAAGAGTATTTCCATGCTAAGTCTCTCATAAAGAAATCAACAGAAAAAGATATTGTTATTCCACATGGTGAGAGCGACTTAGAAAACCTTTTACGAGAAAAGTCCCTATCTTACAAAGTAGGGAAAGTCGTAAATGTTGAAGATTTTGATGAGAGTTTTAAACTTGAATATAATAAGAGAAACCTCTCTGTTGCAATATCTTTAGTGGAAGAGGCAATTGGAAAGAAAGCTGTTATACCTAAATCGATTTCTCTTCCAAAGGGACGCTATAATACTTTTCGTTTTAAGAAATCACTCTATGTCGTTGACTATGCTCATACACCAGATGCTATCGAGAATGTTGTTGGTGAAACTAAGAAGGCGTTCCCAAATGCTGAGATCATAACAATATTTGGTTGCGGTGGAGATCGTGATAGGAAGAAGAGACCTTTAATGCTTGAGGCTGCGCTAAAGTATAGCGATAAGGTTGTCGTGACTACAGATAACCCTAGAACGGAAAAACCAGAGGCCATCATCAAAGATGCTGTAGAAGGAAGAGAAGATCATCAAAACGTCACTACAATTGTGAATAGAAAAGAAGCTATTGAAAGATATGTTAGAGATTACTCTAGAGAAACGATTGTCGTTATTGCTGGAAAAGGGCATGAAGAGTATCAAGAAGTTAATGGCGTTAAGAACTTCTTTAGTGATATTGAAACTGTTAAAAATAAAATTAAAGAGTTGAGCTAATGAAAATTGTTGAACTAAAAAAAATTCCCGGAATTATTGAAGAGTTTGGAGCGTATTCGGATAAGGATATTATTCTTACGACAGACTCTCGTTCTATAAATGGAGAAAATGTTTTCTTGGCCCTTAAGGGAGAAAACTTTGACGGATTCACTTATCTAACAACCGCTCTAGAAAAGGGAGTCGAGGTTGTTATTTATACATCTGAAGCAGGAAGAGATGAAAAGGTTAAGGCCTTGAGTGAAAGTTATCCCAATGTTCTCTTTCTTGGTGTGAATAATACACTTAAATATTTACAGGATGCAGCTTCTTATTGGGTAAGAAAGTGGCAAAATGATTTTGGTGGCATAGTTTTTTCTCTGACTGGATCTAATGGAAAAACAACAACGAAAGAACTTATATATGCTCTAGCTAAAGAGGCCTTTGGTGAAAAGGTTATTTGTACCGCTGGAAACTTTAATAATCATATTGGTGTACCTCTTACAATTTTTAATATTAAAGAGTCGCATCAGTTTGCCATTGTTGAGATGGGGACGAATCATCCAGGAGAAATAGAAGTTCTATGCAATATAGCTAATCCAAAATTTGGTCTTATTACAAATATTGGAGCAGCACACCTGGAGTTCCTTATTAGCCTAGAGGGTGTACTGGAAGAAAAGTCAGCCTTATATCGCTACATTAATTCTCATGGAGGAATGTTCTATATTAATAAAGCAGATCCATATTTGAGTAGCTTAAAAGAAACTGAGAACTCAGTGGGCTTTGGGGATGCAGGTAGAGAATTAGCAGAAATTGAAAATAACAATATTCAAGAGACATATAATTTATGGAATTTGAAAGTTGCGAGTTTTGTACTTTCACAAATTTTTCCAGAACAGAGAGAGCTTTTTTTGAATAAAGCTCCTCTTGTTAGACTTCCTGATAATAAGAGATCTCAGTGGATAGAAAAGGAAGGCAAAACAATATTTCTTGATGCCTATAATGCTAATCCAACTTCGATGAAAAGTGCTATTCAATCATTTGCCAAGAAATATGAGAGTGAGATGAATAAGTGTGTTTTTGTGCTGGGTGACATGAATGAGCTGGGTGATAAGGCAAAAGAGTTTCACGAAAATGTTGCGGAGCTTCTTAATCAACTCGAAATAAGTAATGCTATCTTTGTTGGACGCTACGCACATTACTATAGTGGAAAGTTTTCTGGAAACGCTAAGTGTTTTGAAAAAAGAGAAGACTTGGATGCACTGTGGCCAGAGGTATTAAATTCGTATCAATATATCTTTCTAAAAGCTAGCCGCTCTTTACAACTGGAGTCATTAATAGATATAACTGTCTAACAGATTTTTTTTTCGGGCGCGTCTATGTTATATCACTTTCTATATCCACTGAGTGATCAGTTTTTTCTATTCAATATATTTAGATATATTACATTCAGAACTGTAATCGCCTTTCTTATTGCTACAGTTTTTTCAATTCTATGGGGTAAGTACTTCATTAAATTCATGCAAAAGAAACAATTTGGACAAGTCATTAGAGATGATGGACCAGAGTCGCACTTAAAAAAAGCAGGTACACCAACAATGGGTGGTGTGTTTATCATTGGAAGTATTCTCTTTGCGCTTCTATTCACAGGTAACTTTGAGTCAAAGCCTCTTTTGGCCACACTCTTTGTTATGCTTTCTTATTTTGGTCTCGGCTTTATCGATGACTATGCAAAAATAGCAAAGAAGAACACTAAAGGTGTTTCGGCTAAGGGGAAGCTGCTTTGGCAGTTTGTCACAGCAATTATTGCAGTTTATTTTTTAAGAGATGCAAACGTTATCAGTTCTGATCTCTATGTTCCTTTTTTAAAGGGACCAATTATTAATATGTATTCTTTATTTATCGCATTTGCGGCTTTCGTTATTGTTGGCTCAAGTAATGCGGTTAATTTAACAGATGGTTTAGATGGTCTTGCCATTGGTCCAATTATCACTTCCGCAGCATCACTTGGTATTATCGCCTATGCTACTGGACACAAAGAAATCGCGTCCTATCTCTTTGTTCCGTACATCGAAAATATCGGAGAACTTACAGTTCTTTGTGCTGCTATTGTAGGAGCTGGTGTTGGTTTTCTTTGGTATAACTCATACCCTGCTCAAATCTTTATGGGAGATGTTGGATCACTATCTCTTGGTGGAACACTAGGTATTATTGCTGTTCTAACTAAGAATGAAATTCTCTTTGTTTTAATTGGTGGGATTTTTGTTGTGGAGGCCCTTTCGGTTATCCTTCAAGTTGCATCCTACAAACTCCGTAAGAAGAGAATTTTTAAGATGGCTCCAATTCATCACCACTTTGAGTTATTGGGATGGCCTGAGCCAAAAGTTATCGTTAGGTTTTGGATTATTAGTATTTTCTTAGCAATTCTTGCGATTGCGACATTAAAAATGAGGTAATTATAATGGAGAGATTTAGAAACAAAAAAATTCTCATCGTTGGTATTGGGAAAACAGGTTTCAAGCTCATCAACTTTTTTAATAAGCTAGATTGTGCGATCAGAGTTACTGATATTAAGCCAATCTTCGATCTAAATAAGCCAGTTAAGAAGCTTAAGAAGATTAAACCAATGCCAGAAATGTCATTTGGTGAACACAAAGATGAAGACTTCTTAGATGCAGACGTTGTCGTCTACTCTTCATCAGTTGACCCTAACCTGCCACAGTTAGAGTTAGCTCGTAAGAATGGTAAAGAAGTATATAGTGAATTCGCACTAGGTAATAAGCTTTGTAGAAAGCCTATTATTGCTGTTTGTGGATCATATGGGAGAACGACTGTTGCTCATATGGTTGGATTCACGCTTAAGCAAGACGGAAAGAATGTATTTGTTGGTGGTACAAGTGAATCACCATTTATCGAATACTGTATGCTTCCTAATAAAGATGAAATTGACTACGTTATCGTTGAGCTTTCAGCAGTACAAATGAGAAGATTAACTGATTTTCACCCGAAAATGGTTATCTTCACAAATATTTCTGAGAATTATCCACAAAACCACTTCACTTCAATGGGTGAGTTTATGGAGACAAAGTTATCTATCGTAAAGACTCTTTCTCCAGATGACACTCTTATTTGTAACTTTGATAAGCTTGCAAATAATACATTCTTTAGAAACGCTAACTGTCAGACTTACTGGTATTCAAGAAGATCTTTCGTGAAGCTAGGGGTTATGGATGAAATTCAGGGAACTCACTTCCACGATAGAAGAATCCACTCAAATATTAGCTACCACTCAGAGTTTACAGTTAAGAAAATGAGAATCATTGGTCAAAATAATAGAGAGAACCTACTTGCCGCAGTAACTGCGTGTAAGGCTCTTGATGCTTCAGATGAAGCAATTCAAACTTGTGTTGAGAGATTCCCAGGAATCCCACACAGACTTGAGTTCCTAATGGAGAAGAATGGTGTTTCTTTCTACAACGACTCTAAAGCTGAAACAATGGAGAACCTTTGTGAAAGTATTAAGTCTTTTAAAGGTCCAGTTATTCTAATTGCTGGTGGTAAAGACGTTGAAGATTTTGACTTTGAACCATACTCAAATGAGTTAATAGATAACACTCGTGTTATCGTTCTTGTTGGTGAGTGTAAGGAAAGAATGAATAGAGCTCTTGGTGAGCATAATCAAACTTTCATCGTCGGTTCATTCGAAGAGTCTGTTCTCTTCGCTTATCAGAAATCGAGAACTGGAGATACTATCTTACTTTCTCCTGGAAATGCCGCTTCCGACTTCTTCCGCGATTACGAAGAAAGAGGAAACTACTTCAAAAAATTAGTTTATCAATTATAGAAAGAGGCTCCTTTGGGAGCCTTTTTTGTTTAAGGCATGACCATGGATCAAGGTTATAAGTATATTCCAAACTTTCTCACTGAAGATGAATTAAGAGATATCGAAAGGGTCTGTGATACTTTTCATTCACAATGGTTGAAAGAAAATGAGGAGTTCTATAAGAACAGAGCGATCAATAGCGCTTACCTCACCCATTCGAATAAATGTTCGCCTCAAGATAGGATGGTCTTATTTGAGCTGATTGGATCTTGCAAGATACGAGATGAGCTAAAGAGTATATTTATAAAAGAGGATCCGGCCTTTTTAAACACCCAACTCTTTTTTGACCCATTCAACAAATCACAAGAGAATTATTGGCATAGAGATATTCAATATACAGATCATTCGATAGAGGAGCAGAAGTTGGCCCTCGAAAATTCTGTAAATAATGTTGTTCATTTTAGATTGGCCCTTAAAAACGAAAATGGAATCGAGCTGATTCCTGGCAGTCATGCGAGATGGGATACAGATCAAGAGTTTAAAACTCGCATGGCCTTAGATGGTAGTAAGCCATCTGACGACTTGGAAAATGGTCAGAAGATCTCTTTGAACAGGGGTGATTTACTGATTTTTTCGGCAAATATGATTCACCGTGGATTATATGGAAGAGAGAGAAAAGCTCTAGATATACTTTATTGTGAAAGAGACAGGGAAATTCTAAAGTTCGCAAATAAAGAATGTATGCCAACAAAAGACGAGCTTAATTCAATTTCTTTTCAGGAGTTGTTTTACCTCAATGAAAACTTAGGTTAAAATAGAGATATGGTAGTCAGGGAAGAGTTACTAGAGAAATTTGGAAATTACTTAAAATTAGTTTTAGGTATATTGGTAGGAGTGGGAATCATTATGGTTTACTCTTCTAGCTATATGTATTCTAAGGAACAATATGGTTCTTCGCTACATTTTCTATGGCGTCAAATCTTCTTTGTTATCGTATCGGCAGCTGGAGCGTTCATCGTTTCTAAGACAAAGTATAAATTCTGGTACAAGTTTAGTTTTCATCTCAATATTCTTGTTTCACTTGCAATAGCTCTAACCTATATTCCAGGCCTTGGTGTTGTTGCTAAGGGTGCAAATAGATGGATTTCACTGGGGGGATTCTCCCTTCAACCAGGCGAGTTCGCTAAGTATACAGTTCTTCTACTTTCTATTTTTATTTTTGAGAATTTAGAGAAAATGGATCATAAAACAATGGCGAAGTATCTTGCAAACTTGGCCTTGCCATTAGTCCTGTTATTGGGACAACCAGACTTTGGTACGTTCTTTATCTGTTGTATGGTTATCTTCTTTTCTTGTTTTATGAGTCGATTCCCAAGGAAATGGTTCTACTCTTTAACAGTGGTAGGTTTTCTTTCTGGAGTGGCCATTCTGCTTTCTCAACCCTATAGAGTAAGACGTTTAACTGCATTCTTGGACCCTTGGAAGAACGCGCAGGGAAGTGGATTTCAGGTTATTCAGTCATGGATTGGATTTGCAAATGGGGGATTCTTTGGAAAAGGCGCTGGTAACTCACTAGAGAAGCTTTTCTTTTTACCTGAGGCCCATAACGATTTCATTTTTTCCGTGATTGGTGAAGAGTTTGGTCTCATTGGTGTTATCTTTATGGTGGGCCTATTCTTATCTTTTATCTATCTCGGATTTAGATTAGCAATGTTGATGAAAGATAGAGTGGCCATGATGATGACTGCGTTAGTCACTTTTGTCATAGGTCTTCAAGCTGTTCTTAATATGGGAGTCGTACTTGGACTTCTTCCAACAAAAGGATTAAACCTGCCGTTCATTAGTTATGGAGGTTCTTCCCTATTGGCCTCGCTTTTTGCAGTGGGTCTAATTTTCTCATGTCTTAATCGCCAGAGTGAGGTAATCATCTCCTCTTCAACTGGTTCTAGCGGTTCCTCGGGACCTTTTTTCTCACACTCAAATGAGACATCGCCTTTTAAAAATGGTACTAATAGAGGTTAGTTACAGTTTTAATTAAAGGAAATTTTAATGTTAAAAGCTACTTTTGATGCCAAGCTTCACTTTATTGGAATTGGCGGAATTGGAATGAGTGGTATTGCTGAGGTTCTATTGAGTCTTGGATATAAAGTTAGTGGTTCGGATATTTCTGAATCAGCTAATGTTGAGCGCCTACGCGAAAAAGGTGCACAAATCTTCATTGGTCATAAGAAAGAAAATATTGAGGGAGCTACAGTTGTAGTTTATAGCTCAGCAGTTACAGATGAAAACCCTGAAATGCGTGGAGCTAAAGATCAAAATATCCCAATTATGAGAAGAGCTGAAATGTTGGCAGAGCTTATGCGACTTAAGTATGGTATCGCCATTGCTGGAACTCATGGAAAGACGACGACAACAAGTTTTCTTTCAACGATTCTTCAAGGGAGTGATTATGATCCTACATATATCATTGGTGGAATTGTAAAGAATCTTGATGGACACGCTAAAGTTGGAAAAGGTGAATACCTAGTTGCTGAAGCTGACGAGTCAGACGGATCTTTTTTAATGTTAAGTCCAATGATGTCTGTTGTAACAAATATAGATAATGATCACATGGATCATTACGGATCAGAAGCTAAACTCTTAGAGTCTTTTGAACAATTTATTAATAAGGTTCCATTTTATGGTCTTTGTGCTCTTAATGCACATGACGATAGATTAATGGATATTGTAACAAGAATTAAGAAGCCGTTTACAACGTTCTGTATTGGTGATGATCTTAAAACGGGAGCAGACTTTGAAGCAAGAAATGTTGTTATCAAAGATGTTACTTCTGAATTTGATCTTTACTACAAAGGAAAGAAGCAGGTTGAAATCTTAATCAACTTACCTGGAAAGCATAATATTCTAAATGCATTAGGTGCAATCGCTATTGCTCATAGAATGGGTGTAAGCTTTGAACTTATTGCAAAATCAATTAAAGAATTCGAAAGCGTTGGAAGAAGATTTCAGATTCTTCATAAGTCAGAAAAGGGTGAGATCATTGATGACTATGGTCACCACCCAACTGAAATTGCCGTTACACTAAAAACAATTAGAGATACTCGTAAGGGTAAAGTTATTGCAATCTTCGAACCTCATAGATTTAGCAGAACAAGAGACTGTTGGAATGAATTTCTCCACTGCTTCAATTCTGCTGATGAACTTTATTTAAGTCCAATCTACCCTGCTAGTGAAAAACAAATCCCTGGTATTGAATCTGAAAGGCTTGTTCAAGATATAAACAAGCTGCACCCTGGATTTGCTAAGTATATCGATTCTCTTGATAGAATGGATGAAGTTATCAAAGCAAATAAGGGAGCCTCATTCGCAGTTATGGGAGCAGGTTCTATTGGTAGAAAGATTAGAGAGTGGGTTTTAGATAATGATAGATAAGCTTCTTGAAAATATTCAGGGTGCCTCTGTTGAGATGGATAAGGACTTAAGTAAGTTCTCGACGATGAGATTACAAGCTAAGGGTGATCTCGTCACAGTTGAATCAGTAGAGGCCTTACAAGAAGTACAAAAAAGATTCTACTCAGAGTCTCTTGATTTTATCGTTATTGGTATGGGAGCAAACCAGCTTTTGAAAAAAGAGTCAGCTATCCCCTATCTGATGTTAAAATTTCCATTTGATAAAAAGATTCTAGAAAGCGTTCACGATACCTATACACTACCCGCTTCAGTTAGACTTGGAACTCTCACAAGTCATGCGAGTAAATTTGGTCTCAAAGGATGGGAGGTCTTTACTGGTGTTCCTGCATCACTTGGTGGAGCTGTTTTTATGAATGCTGGTACTGGGCTTGGAGAAATTGGAGAGTTAGTATCTAAGGTTTGGACTGTTAAATCTAATGGTGAACTTTCGGAACACACCATAAATAATTCAAGCTTTTCATATAGAAGAAATAATTTTCTTGAGCGCGGTGAAATTATTTACCAAGTCGAAATGAAGCATAATGGGCTTGATAAGGAAGTGACAGAAGTTATTAGAAACTACCTCGCTAGAAGAAATGCAACACAACCAATGAAAGAAAAAACATGTGGGTGTGTTTTTAAAAATAGTGAATTCAAAGGGCAACCTTGCCCTGCCGGAAAGTTTGTTGATATACTTGGTATCAAGGGACTTCAAGTTGGTGGAATTCGAGTGAGTGAAACTCATGGGAATTTCATGGAAAACTTTGATAATGCTTCATTTGATGATGTGACTGCGCTAATTAGTATTGTTCAGAATGAAATGAAGTTACAGTTTGGATTAGATTTTGAGCTTGAGGTAAAGGCAAAGTAACACATGAAAAAAATTATTCTTTCACTTATTTCTTTAACAGCAATGGCAGCAACACCAACTCTTCCACTAGAGAAGAAGGTTAAGTATAGAACGTCATTTGGAAAGTGCCCATCACGCGCAGCAGGGACTTTCACGTTAAAACTAGTAAAAGAATTTGAAAGAAATAGATCTCTTAGGACTGTAAAGTCTTTGATCAAAAGAGAAAGACTTCAGGAAAAACACTACGTATCAGATTATGATATTAACTTTGATCCAATGAAGGGAATGCTCAGTTTTATCTATGACTGCCCTAGCCCATTAATGAAAGTTCAGATTTATAAAGAAAATGGACTAGAGTCCTATGAGGCGATTCTTGTAGAAAGTGGTAAGTTATATGATCCAACATATGAGGTTCTTTTAAGGAGTGAGAAAAAGTTAGATTACAGTCTTCCTTTCCTTGCTATCCCTGTTGGAGATATGGATAAAGATGTTCAAAAGAAGATTACATCGATCGTTAGTGGATTAAGCCTTCCTTTTAGAAAACAACTTTCTGAAGTTATTGTGAGTGATTCTAAAGAGTTAACAATGATAATGTCTGTAAAAGGACAGCCGTCAAGTGTCTTTTTAGGGAAAGATGATTGGGCCGCAAAAGTGACAAAGTTGACTCAAATCATCGGTTATATGAGTAAGCGTAAAAAGGTTCCTACAATTATAAATCTTACAAATCCTAAAAAAGTTGTTGTCAAGTTCAACGAGTAATTCTAAAATTTTCTTTGATAGCGTGCGGAAATTATTGCCGCCTAATCTAACTTAACAGAATGATTCTGTTTATGAAGAGAAAGGATTCTCTATGAAAGAAAAAAGTATCGTTGTCGGTTTAGATGTCGGAACTACAAAAGTCTGTACCATAGTCGGTATACAAAATCCTGGAAATGAATTAGAAATCATCGGAATTGGGACCCATCCAAGTCATGGCCTCAAAAAAGGTTCTGTTGTAAATATTGATAAGACTGTTAAGTCTATTCAAAACTCTTTAGAGGAAGCCAAGCTAATGGCCGGTGTTGATATTGCAAGATCAACAATTGGAATCGCTGGTAGCCATATATATAGTTTTAACAGCTCAGGTGTTGTTGCGGTTAAGGGAAAAGAAATCACGCAAGATGATGTTGATAGAGTTCTCGAAGCAGCGAAAGCCGTTGTTATGCCTTCAGATAGAGAAATCATTCACGTAATTCCTCAAGAGTATCGTGTTGATAATACTGCGGGAATCAAAAACCCTATTGGAATGTGTGGAACTCGTTTAGAAGCCCATGTTCACATTGTAACGGGATCAATCTCATTAATTCAAAACTTAGTAAAATGTGTAGAACAAACAGGTATTGCTGTTGATCACGTAACATTACAACCAATTGCTTCTTCTGAGTCAGTTTTAAGTTCAGAAGAAAAAGAGATGGGAACACTACTTGTTGATATCGGTGGTGGGACTACTGACTTAGCATTTTGGAAAGATGGTAGTCTTGTTCATACACAAGTTATTCCTGTTGGAGGAAATCATTTTACAAATGATCTAGCAGTCGCTTTGAAAATTCCTCACGCAGAAGCAGAAAGAATAAAAATTAACCATGGTAGTGTTTTAGCTGAGCAAGTTAATCAATCTGCCCATATTACTGTTCAAGGAATTGCTGGAACGAAGCCAAGAGAAGTTCAGTTGAGCTTTATTGCAAGAGTTCTAGGTGCTAGAGCAGAAGAGCTTTTTGACTTAGTTAAAAAGTCTCTTAATGAAAGAAATCTCAATGGTGATATTACTGGCGGAATCGTTATCACTGGTGGTGGTGCCCTTATTAAGGGGTTACCAGAACTTGGTGAGTATCTACTAGAGAGACCTCTGAAGCTTGGTTATCCAATGGCCTTTGGAGGAATGACAAATGTTATGCAGAATCCAAAATTCTCAACTGTTCTTGGTTTACTATTAGATGCATCTAATAGAGGAGCAACTCAAACAGTCATGGAAGATGAGGAGACAATACAAGCGGACCTAATAGGGAAGCTTGGAGAATCATTAAAATCAGTTTTCAAGGAAATATTTTAAATAAGGGGGAAACATGTTTGAAATCTCTGAGAACGCAGAATTAAAAGTTGCAGATGGTGCTAAAATTAGAGTTGTTGGTGTTGGTGGCGGAGGTTGTAACGCTGTTAATACAATGATCAAAGCTGGTCTTACTGGTGTTGAATACATCGTAGCTAATACAGACTCTCAAGCATTAAATGCAAACCTTGCACCTACAAAAATTCAACTAGGTGTAGAATTAACAAAAGGTCTAGGTGCTGGTGCTAATCCAGAAGTTGGAAGAAAAGCAGCTCTAGATGAGTATGAAAAACTAAGTGAAATCCTTCAGGATTCAGATATGGTTTTCATTACTGCCGGAATGGGTGGTGGAACAGGAACTGGTGCAGCTCCAGTAATTGCAAAACTTGCAAAAGAACTAGGTGCTCTAACAGTTGGTGTTGTAACAAAGCCATTTCTATTTGAAGGAAAGAAAAGAATGAGACAAGCTTCTTCAGGTATTTCGACACTTGAAGAGAATGTAGATTCATTAATTACGATTCCTAACCAAAGACTACTTTACTTAGCAGGTGAGAGTTTATCACTTGTTGAAACATTTAAAAGAGCTGATGAAGTTCTATTAAATGCAGTTAGAGGTATTTCTGATCTTATTAATACTACTGGTCACATCAACGCTGACTTTGCTGACGTTAGTACAGTTATGGCAAACAAAGGTCTTGCTCTTATGGGTACAGGATTATGTGCTGGACCAGATAGAGCAATTAAAGCAGCTACTGAAGCAATTTCTTCTCCATTACTTGAAGATATTTCTATCGATGGTGCGACAGGAATCATTATCAACATTACTGGTAATGAATCATTAACTATGCATGAAGTTAATGAAGCGGTTACTCTAATTATGGAAGCTGCAGATGATGATGCAGAAATTATCTTTGGATCAGTAATTGATGATGCTTTAGAAGATAATATCAAAGTAACAGTTGTTGCGACTGGACTTGGTGGACCAAGAGCTGAGCAAAGAGTTCAAGCTCCAGCTCAACCAATGAGACACGAGCCAACTCCACAACCTATTCAACAAATGGCTCCGGCACAACCAGCTCCAACTTATGAAGCTCCAGTGCAAGAGACGATTGTAGAAAGACCAGTTATGGCGGAGCCAGCAAGAACTGTTGAACCGCACCAGCAGCGCAAACATATGAAGCTCCACAAATGACTGAGCAAACTTATACTGAGCCAGTACAAGCTACTCCGGCTCCAACTCATCATGAGCAACCAGTACATACTCAAGCGACAGAGCAACAGTATGCTGAAAGATCATTTGATGGAACTAATGCTGAAGCAAAACCTTCTCTCGCAGATAGCATCAGAGAAGCTGCTCATAGATATGAATCTTCAAAGAAAGAAGTTGATACTTGGGCACAAACTTCAGACACAATGATGGCTTCACCAAAGACTGAAACAAAGTCAGCGAATAGAACAAGATCTATTGCTGAGAAACTTGGTTTCATCAACTTTGATGAAGATGAGCTTGATACACCAAGCTACCTAAGAAAGGACGAGGAACAAACTCATAATAACAATGAGGTTTCTAGATCATTAGATCTATAAACTTTCCCCCTGATTGAGGGCTCCGAAAGGGGCCCTCATTTTTCTGGGTCATTCGACCAAAATCTTCTTTTAAAAATTATTTGAATTGATTAGCTAGCTTTTCTGAAAAAACTGGAAGAAGCTCTGTTATGGCCTCTTTAAATTGAAGTGGTGTTTTGAGAAGAATTTTTGCATTCTTGTGCGGAAGATTAGTTAGAATAAGGCGAAAATTCTCATCGCCTATATGCTTCCATGAAAGTGAGTAGTCAGTATAAGTAAACTGGCCACCTGCTAATTTTAGTTCAGCTTTTTCTGGGGCTAGATCAGAAAGTCTTATCTCAAAATTTGACTTTAAACCCGAGCTCGTGATTTCCTTTTCAAGTTCTCTGATTGTCTTATCAGCATCACTATTGAGGACAACAGCAGGCTTATTTTCTTCCATGATCTGATTGATTTGATTCTTAAGATCTTCAAGTTTGTTCATTATTAACCTTGGTTATGGCTTAATTCTAACTTCGTTTTCAATTGATTCTCTTTTCCTTTGAGAACATGTAATTGAACGTAAGTTTCTATCTGGTTATTTGTAACATCAATTTTGATTCACACTGAATATAACATGGTTCTTTGCTCTTTTCCCAAAGTTCCTTTTTGAAGTTATAGATATAAACACCTGCCTCAGGAGTATCAGCAGTTGTCCTCTGATTTGTAATTGGAATCCATTCATTCTTCGTGTAGAGATTGAAATGATCCTTACAGAAATGTAGGTTATCTATTTCATAATGAGTACTTTCAATAAGTGTCTTTTCACAAATTGAGCACAATCCAACTGTCTTTTCACTTTGAAGTTTAGACTCTTCTAGAATCTCTTTAATATTAAGAGATTGCTTTTCTGCTTGTGTGGCAGTTGTCTTTGATGAGCTATTATTCTTCTCTTTAGAATACTGCATGTAAATAAAGAAGGTGAGGGCACCTACAACGACAAGCAGGAGTATGACGACAAAGATCAACAGGTAGATAAGTAAATTATTTGTATCCATGCTTATATGATAAGCGAGTTAACAAATATGGACAATGGCCACGGGACGATAACCGAGTCTTTCCCCGAAGAATCTACGTGTTGCAATGCGTATCTCTTCTTTCTTTTCATCAAGTGTTTTGTTCTTATTGTCTTTGATTAACTGAGAGACATAGATCTTGAAGTCATTAACTTCATTGTCGACAATCGTAGGTAGACCCATAAGAGTGACTTCACAGCTAGGTTTGAATTTTTGAACAGATTCTTTGGAGAAGCTTACGAGAATACTTCCTTGAGTCGCTAACTTTCGTCTTTCTGACACACGTTCTCGCTCGAGTATAATATCTGCACCATGGTAAATTACAGGTTCTATTTGATCTTGGGTTTTCTTTAAGCTTGATTTCTTTGGCGATATTAATTGAGTCACCATTAAGCATCATCTCACTATTCTCACTAAGCTTTTCATTTAAAACAAAATCAACATGGGCCTTGAGGAATAATGATTCTCCGTGGATCGGGAAGGAGTGAGTCGGCTTAAAGTTTTCATAAACTACTTTCAAATCTTCTCGACCAGGGTGGCCGGAAACATGGATATGCTTTTCATTTGCCGTTATAAGTTGTGCGCCCTGTTCGATAATATCATTGTAGAGCATGGCGAGCTTTTTCTCATTTCCAGGAATGGCCTTACTTGAGAAAATAAATTTATCGTCCTCTTTAAGCTTAAATTTCTTGTCCTGACGAGAAACTACACGACGAACAGTTCCTCTAAATTCACCTTGTGATCCAGATAGGAGAACGACTTTTTGTCTTTTGATAGATTTATCTTCAGCATCCTTTACGATTCCAAAGTCATCGAGTATTCCTATCTCAACCGCAGTCTCAATGTACTTAAGCATTGATCTACCATATGGAATAACAAAACGGTTTAAGTCTCTTGCAGCTTGTTAAGATTGTTTGAATACGATGGATATTACTAGCAAATGATGTAATGTAAGTTGTTCCTGTTGTTGTCTCCATTTCTTCTTTAAGATCCTTTAAAACAGATCCTTCAGAAGGAGTATGTAGATTCTTACTCATAATATTTGTGGAATCTAAGAGAGCAACTCTTCGTTTATATTTACTTGAAAAATCTTTAATGAGATCTAAATTTATTGGGGCTTCATAAGGACTATTTAGATCAACTTTGAAGTCGGAAATAAAGAGAACTGCAGTATCAAGTTTGTCATGTGTAATCATTAACCCTTTTGTGTCAGGAATAGAGTGATTCACATGAATTGGAGTGATGGCCGCCGCTCCAAATTCAATCTTATTATTAAGCGGTTTTATTTTCTTTGAGAGACTCTTATAGTCTAATTTATTTTCAATAAGTTTCTTTGCAAATAGAGGAGCGTAGATTTCAGCTTCTGGGAATTTCTCAATATAGTGGTGGATAGCTCCAATATGATCTTCATGGCCATGAGTAATGATAATCTTACTTATTTTATGCTCGACCTCTCTTAAATCGGGAATAAGATAATTGATATCGAAGAAGTCTTCATAGGGAAAAAGTATTCCACAATCAATTAGAATAATTTTCATCTTCAGATTGTACAAGAGTACAGTTTGAGCCTATCTGTCCAACACCGCCAAGAGGTGTGATATTGAGTTTATCTTTCATTAAGAACATGATCCTGATTTTTGATCAGCAGTCTTTCATAAGATTCTGATTCATTTATAAGTTCTTTTATTCTAGCAGCTAGGATCGAGGCTGCAATATCTGTTTCTTCATCAACAATGAAATCAGCATACTGCTGTTGAGGTGCTAGAAATTTTTGATACATTGGGCGTACTGTTTCATAGTACTGATTCGTTACACTTTCTAATGATCTTCCTCTTTCTTGAACATCTCGGTTTAACCTTCTTGTAAATCTTATATCAGCATCAACATGTAAGAATGATTTGATATCCAGCATTTTTCTGATCTCACTATCAAATAGAGTGAAAATACCTTCAAATAAGATGACAGGAGTTGGTTTGATGGGAGTCGTCTCTTTTAATCTATTTCCAGTAACAAAATCATAAATAGGTACTTCAATTGGATTACCATTTTTTAAGTTATGAATATGAGTTCTAAGTAATTCCCAGTCAAAAGCTTTCGGATGATCGAAGTTTGGTTGCCCAGATAGAGTAAAAATATCTTCGTCTTGATCCTGAAGGTAATATGAATCCATATGAAGAATACTAACTTTGTCAGATGGAAGCTGAGCAATGACTTTCTTAGCAAAAGTCGTCTTTCCTGAACCTGATCCACCTGCGATTCCAATTATCTTCATATTGACCTCAAAAATTATAATGACTAGATAGGTCAAGATATCACACAAAGCGTTTTCAACAAAGAAAGGTAGTGATACTCTTATAATAATTACA
>NZ_AUNJ01000354.1 GCF_000447775.1 Bacteriovorax sp. DB6_IX | reverse complement strand
ACACCAGATAAAATCGTTCTCCAATTCACTTTTTTTCTATTACTAGATAAAAGATAAGCAACTGCTAGCATACTAACTAGCCCAAAGAACGAAATAAATCTTTCCATAAAAAAACTCCAAGAAATTATAATCCCTTGGAGTTTACTAATCTTGAGTTAATTTATCAAATAACTAAAATTTAAAAGAGTAAGTAAATGAAGGTTGATTAACACCTAGCTGGCGAGAAACTTCTTTTCTTTTTGCCATGTGCCAAACTTTTCTTTCTCCAGTAGAGAAATCTTTAAGATCTAGCGCAGCATTCTCATAGAGACCTTTTGACTTATTGGCCTGACCATAAGCAACAATTCCAACACCAAGAATAATACCAATAGCACCACCTACAACGATATTTTTTAGGTGATCACTTGGCTCTTCTACGAAAGATAATGTTGATAGTCCAAGCACAGCACCCGCGGCACCAGTACCAGCAATTATCGAGATATCTCTAATTGAATCATCTACAAATGATGAGTTCTCTTCGGCCATAGCTGAAGTCGTAAAGATCATGTTAACTGCAATGCAACAAATCAATAAAATTCTTTTCATACAATTTATTCCTAAGCTCTATCTAATTTCTAAGGTTTGCAAGTTGCGGGAGGATTGTCTATATTTGTTCTCTACCGCACAACTAATATGGTACATGTTAGGTGTGTTTTTAGCAATGTTTTAGACCTATTAACAAAGGCCCACATTAATGCCAAAGAAAGTAACTAGTAAAGTTAACAAGCAAACTCATTTCAATGCTTATAATCTCATCGCAAAGAAGAGAGATGGAAAGACTCTAACTGATGAAGAAATAAAATGGTTCATCAATGGTCTTCTAACAGGAGATGTTGCTGAATACCAAATGTCAGCACTACTTATGGCCATTTATCTTAACGGTATGACTGTTAAGGAAACGGCTGCTCTGACAGATGCGATGCTCTACTCTGGTGAAACACTAACTTTCAAAGGAAAGAGTGTCATCGACAAGCACTCAACTGGTGGTGTTGGAGACAAGGCTTCATTCATCCTTGGACCAATCGCGGCAGCTTGTGGTGTAAAAGTTCCAATGATGGCAGGACGTGGTCTCGGTCACACAGGTGGAACTGTAGATAAGATTGAAAGTGTTAAAGGTTTCAAGACTTCACTTTCGCTTGAGCAATTCAAAAAACAACTTCAAAAAGAAGGAATTGTTCTCATTGGTCAAACTAAGGATATCGCACCTGCTGATAAAGTGATCTACGGACTTAGAGATGTCACAGCAACTGTTGAATCTATTCCACTTATTACGGCCTCTATTATGAGTAAGAAATTAGCGGAAGGTGCTAATGGTATCGTTATGGATATTAAAACTGGTAACGGTGCTTTCATGGCAGATATTAAGGACGCGAAGGCCCTAGCAAAGAGCTTAAGAGATACGGCCAAAAGATTTAATAAGGGAATGGTAACTTATATCACTGATATGAACCAGCCACTTGGAAACTATATTGGGAATTCTTTAGAGATTATCGAGTCAATTGAAACTCTAAAAGGAAATGGTCCTAAAGACTTAACTGATGTTTCAGTTAAGCTAGCTGGTGCCATGATTTACCTTGCAGGAAAAGCTAAGACAATTAAAGAAGGTGAAGAAAAGGCCCAGAAATCTATTGATAATGGAAAAGCTCTTGCTGTCTTTAAGAAGCTTATCAAAGTACAAGGTGGTGATGATAAAGTTATCGAAGACTACTCTCGCCTACCTCTTGCAAAGACAGTGACTCATTACACGGCTTCTAAATCAGGATACGTAACAGAGATTGCTTGTAAGCAAATGGGTCTTCATTGTGTCGCTCTTGGAGGAGGACGTAAGAAAGCCTCTGACAAAGTTGATATGGGAGTGGGATTCATTCTCAAGAAGAAAATTGGTGATAAGGTTGAAAAGGGAGAAACTCTTGTTGAAATCCTTCACCATAAGAAGCAATCAAGTGAAGTTGAAGAAATTATGAAGTCCCTTAAAAAAGATATTAAGGTTTCAAATATTAAGCCTAAGAAAAGCAAATTAATCTACGAAATGAAGGAAGTCTAAAATGGAAACAGTAGTAGAGAAACTTCAAACAGCTGCGAGCTTTATTAAGAGTAAAATTACAGATATTCCAAATATTGGTATTGTTCTTGGTTCAGGATTAGGAGACTTTGCTGACTCGCTAGAAGATAAAGTTGAAATTCCATATTCTGAAATTCCAGGCTTCCACCAAACAACAGTTCTTGGTCACGCAGGAAAACTCGTTGTCGGAAAAATTGAAGGTGTTAATGTTGCTGTCATGCAAGGACGTATTCATGCTTATGAAGGTCATAGCATGGAAGAAGTCGTTCACCCTGTTCGCGTACTGGGAATGATGGGAGTTAAAACTCTTGTTCTAACAAATGCGGCCGGTGGAGTTAATGCAAACTACCATCCAGGACAACTTATCCTTATTAAAGATCATATTAACTTCACTGGAAAGAACCCTCTTATTGGTCCTAACCTTGATGAGCTAGGGACAAGATTCCCTGATATGAGTTTTGCTTGGGACCCTAACCTAAGAGAAATTGCTAAGAAAGCGGCTTCAGATATTGGTTACGATCTTCAAGAAGGTGTCTACGTTGGTGTTTTAGGACCGACATATGAAACTCCAAGCGAAGTAAGAATGTTCGGTATGCTTGGCGGTGATATGGTTGGAATGAGTACCGTTGCTGAAAATATTGCAGCAGTTCACATGGGAATGAAAGTCATGGGAATCTCATGTGTTACAAATATGGCGGCAGGTATTGAAAAAGGTGAACTTAAGCACGAGGATATAAAAGACCAGGCTGCTCAAGTAATGACAAAGTTCTGTGACATATTGAAATCAGTTGTAAAATCCCACGGGTAATAGAAAAATATACCTTTAGAAACGGCATTGTTCACAATGCCGTTTTTTTTGTTAAAATTAATAAGACGTCAATTTTGCCGAATGAATATTCGGAATCGGATTAGAATAATGGAATCAAATACTTCTAGAGAACTTCTTAGTAAACTAAGCTTTTGTGTCTTTGACCTTGAGACGACAGGTGGGAACCAAAAGAACGATAAGATCATCGAAATTGGAATGGTAAAGATCGATAACCTAGAGATCACAGAGACGGCCAATTACCTAGTTGATCCAGAAAGAAAAATCCCTGACTTTATTCAAAAGCTAACATCAATTAAACAGGCCGATGTTGAAGGTTGTCCAAAAATTGAAGAGCTTATGGATACAATCCTTGAGTTTATTGGAGACAGAATTTTAGTGGCCCACAATGCTTCATTTGATGTGCCTTTTTTAAACTCAGTTTTAAGAAGAATGGGAAGAAAGCAATTAGAGAATAAGAGCATTTGTACAAATCTTATGACGAAATATCTTATTACCTACCATGATGAACTCCAATCT
>NZ_AUNJ01000353.1 GCF_000447775.1 Bacteriovorax sp. DB6_IX | reverse complement strand
ACTCTTTCAATTTCTTTGGAATATTTGTCCAATTCTCCATATCAACTTCAAACTTCACATAGATCCATGAGAATAGTTGATCAGCAACAAATGGCTTAAAGCCAGCGGCCTTAAGGTTTTCCTTAAGAGCAGGAAGACTAAAAGAATAGAGAGACGGTTTTTCAAAAATTGGTTTCATAATCTGGCAAATGTAATCCTATAACATCATAATTGCAATGACTTAGGTAATAA
>NZ_AUNJ01000352.1 GCF_000447775.1 Bacteriovorax sp. DB6_IX | reverse complement strand
ATATAAGAAAGTAGGATGACAATAAAGAGTCCCAGCCATTGAATATTGAGCAGGATAAAGTTCTTTTTAAAGGCCCAGTCAGGCAGGTTGTTCTTTATTTTTCTAGTCCATGACTTATCTTTAGCGACGTTGGCAACGACGTCTTTATTCTTTAAATGGATTTCATAAAAGTCTAATGACTCTAAAGTCTTTGGGGTAAAGAGCCATTCTCCCTCCTTATTCTTAGCAATGGCCATCTCTACTTTAACCTTTTCTTGGTTAATTTTTAGAGACTCCAGTCTATAGTACCAAATCGTATGCGGAGGATTTTCAGGAATTGTTTTAACATTAATATATTCAATTCGATCTAGAACATTAATCAGTTTGAGTGCGTAATCTCTGGCCTTGACATTACGGCTCTTTTCATTGAGCTGAGACAAGTCAAGTGTTTGTGTGGCCAATTCTAGGCCACGAGAGTCTCCAAGTTTATGGCCTTTCATTGATTTAAGGAAGTAATTCATCGTTGATCTCGGGCTTGAGAGATCAAGCTTGGGATAGTCGTATGATAAGACTGAAATGGCGAAAATTGATAGGAGAAATAACTTGATAACTTTATTCATATAATCCCTGGATTTATTGTATTTTTAACTATTTTTACAGCTTAAATTTTTAAATATTTAATGAAATTGGTCAAGTCAACCTTGACACTGATTCGGTTCGTACCATCTTATTAATAGAACGAAGTAAGCTCGTTAAATGTGGAGGATTTATGAATAAGTTTGATTCGATTGTTACCCAAGCTCTTGACTTGGCCCAGACGGAGTTACTTAAGAGGAAAAACTCTGAGCTTAGAGCTGAGCACTTGCTCTTTGGGCTTGTGTCACACCCTTCGACTTTTTGTTCAAGGGCCCTTAAGGCCCATAAGAAGGACATTAAGGCCAAGGTAGAGGCCTTACCAACTCTTAATGGGCAAGTTAGCTTAGACAATATTAGACCGGCCGCTAATTTTAGTGAGTGGCTAACTTATGCTTCTAGTCATGCTATTCAAAATGCTCGTCAGGAAATTACTGAAACAGATCTTATTAGATATATCCCTCAAATTTTTTCTGATCTAGATATTGATCCTGAAATCTTTAACCAGGCCCACGATGCTGAAGAAGAAACTCCAAGCTTCTTGATTAACCTCAATGAGTTAGCTTCTGCCGGGAAATTAGATCCTGTGATTGGTAGAACAAAAGAGATTAGGGCCGTTATGGAAATCCTGGGGAGACGTGGAAAGAATAATCCTGTTCTTGTTGGTCCTGCTGGAGTTGGTAAGACGGCCATTGTTGAAGGTCTGGCCGAGGCCATTGTCAAAGGAAATGTTCCCGATGTCTTAGAAGGTAAGACTGTCTATTCTCTAGATATGGGGGCCCTGATGGCCGGGACTAAGTTTCGTGGAGAGTTCGAAGAGAGATTACAAAAACTTCTAAAATACATTAAAGAGAATGCGAGTGAATCTATTCTCTTTATCGATGAAATGCACCAATTGGTTGGAGCTGGTAAAACCGATGGGGCCATGGATGCGGCAAATTTATTGAAGCCGGCCCTTGCTCGAGGGGAGCTCAACTGTATTGGCGCGACAACTCCAGAAGAGTACCAAAAATATATTCTAGGAGACTCAGCTCTTGATCGACGCTTTAGATCGGTTCCTGTTAATGAGCCAACAAAAGAAGATGCTGTAGAGATTATAATGGGGATTCGCGAAAAGTTAGAAATGCACCATGGAATTAAAATTTCTGACGATGCAGTTTTTAACGCGGTCTTCTTATCTGACCAGTATATCACGGATAAGAATCTTCCTGACAAGGCCATTGATCTTGTTGATGAGGCCTCCTCTGCATTGAAGCTCTCGGCCGAAGCAATGCCAGCTAAACTTGCAGAGCTTGAGGCAGAGATTCGCTCTAAGAAGGTCTACCTACAGGTTGAAAATGATAAATCAAAGATCCAACAAGAGATTGATGAGCTTGAAGAAAAGTTCAATGCTCAAAAGGCCCTGTGGGAAAAAGAAGTTCTCTCTCTAAAGAAAGTGTCTGAACTTAAAAATCAGCTAGATCGCTACAAGTTTGAGTTAGAACAGGCCGAGAGAAATCAAAACTATGAAGAGGCCTCAAGACTAAAATATTCAATACTGCCTGAGATTGAAAAGGAATTAGAGAACTGTCATCACGATTGGGTTCTTTCAACGAAGGATATTGCCAATGTTATTTCAAGACAAAAGGGGATACCTGTTGAGAAGATTTTAAAATCTAAGCAAGATAATATTCTCAAGTTAGAAGAATATCTAACTAAGAGAGTCTTTGGGCAAGCTGAACCTTTAAAGGAAATTGCAGAGACCCTTATTTCGGCCCACGCGGGAATGAGTGATCCTTCTAGACCTCTGGGGTCTTTCTTACTTAAGGGTCCTTCTGGTGTAGGGAAAACAGAAACGGCCAAGGCCATTTCGGAATTTATTTTCGATACTCAAGAAAACCTGATTCGCTTTGACCTCTCAGAGTTTAGTGAGAAGCATTCAGTTTCCAAGTTAATCGGTGCAGCCCCTGGATATGTCGGTTATGAAGAAGGTGGAGTTCTAACTGAAGCAGTAAGAAGAAAGCCTTACAGTGTCATTCTCTTTGATGAGGTTGAAAAGGCCCATCGAGATTTCTCAGATATTCTCCTGCAAATATTAGACGATGGAAGATTAACTGATAATAAGGGAAGAACAATTGACTTTAGAAATACCATCATTCTGATAACGACAAACTCAAAAGACTTAGGTCAGGATTTCAAGCCTGAGGTACTAGGAAGACTCGATGGAATTCTTGAGTATCACGCTCTGAATAAGGATGTGATGAAGGATCTCATTGATAAACAAGTGCTACTTCTTAACGAGAGAGTTCAATCTAAAGGACTAAGGGTGGCCCTGAGTGAAGATGCCTACGCCCATCTTGCTAATATTGGTTACTCTGAACAATTTGGGGCCAGACCGCTTCAAAGTGCATTTAATCGTAGTGTGATCAGACCGCTGTCTAAGAAAGTCTTAGCAGGTGAGCTACCAAATGGCGAAATTCTTCTGGGTTGGAATCAGCAAGTTAATGAGATGCAAATTCAATAAGGGGAGGGCTTTTTGCCCTCTCAATTTTTTAAATCTGGCCGTGTAAAATAGATTTTAGGGAGTTTTGCATGGCCGATACAATTTATTTAAAACCAAATGAATTTCTAATGCGAGAAGGAGAGGAGAGTTCCAATATGTACTATCTCCAATCAGGGACACTCGCTGTCTATAAGCGTAAAGGTCAAGCAGAACAACAAATTGGGACCATTTATTCTGGTGAACTTGTTGGTGAAATGAGCTTCCTTGATAAGAAACCCCGTTCAGCTTCTGTTCGTGCAATTCAGGAATCAACGCTAGTAGTGGTTCCTTCTGATAAATTTCAAAAATATCTCGATTCCCAACCGGCTTGGTATAAGGCCTTAATCGATACTCTCTTGGACCGATTGAGACGTGCCAATACGCGTGTGAAATTCGATATTTAATATTTATACAAAACACCTTAAATCCTGAGCTAAGTCATTCTTCTAGTGTTTTCTTTCATGAGAAAATAATCATGTAAGGAGGACTTTATGAGAATTAATGAAGCCAAAATATCTGATATTATGAATGTTGATATCATCGCCGCTCATCGTGAAGATGATATTATCGATGCTATTGAATATATGAAAGAATATGCACTTTCTTCACTTCCTGTCGTTGATGATGAGAACCATGTGATTGGTTTTCTAAGCGATATTGATGTGATGAAGAGTCTGAGTCATGCTCTCTATCAAGGAAATCAGCAGGCCATAAGTTTGGGAGAAATTATGAGTCGCGATCTTCAACTCATCAAGGGGGACGACAATATCTTTGATGTGATTGAGAAGTTTAGCTCTCATCATATGAAATCAGCTCCCGTGGTAGACGATGAAAATCATCTGATGGGAATGATTTCAAGAGGTGAGTTACTTGAGGCCCTTAAAGTTGCCTCTGCTCAAGATCGTGGCTTTAAGTCAAGTGCGAAAGGTCCTAGAAAGTTAGAGGTCTCTCAAAATAAGAGAGTTCGCATGATCCTTTCAAAATGATTGAGAAGGGGACTGAGGGTCCCCTTTCTCCAACTCGTCAATAAATACCAGCTAGAAATATATGAAAGATTTCATATAATACTAGTATGTCCAAATCCACAATTCTAAAAGAGCTTGTTAAGAGACAAGAACTTCATTCATTAGAGCTACCCGATCTTAAAAGAAAAGATTCTTCTTTTGATTTCTTGGATAAAATTCTTAAATTTTTCAAAGGTCTCTTTCCTCGTAATGAGAATGTCACCTCTGAATGGGTCTTGTACGGACTAAAGTGGCTGCTCCTTGTCATCCTTATTGCCTGTGTGGTGGGAATTGTTCTCAAGTACTTAAAGAAAAGTGGTAAGAGAAAGTCTCGTCAAAGAATTAAAGAGTTTCAAACAGTTTACTCGGCTAAGGATGAAGAGATTCTCAGTAAAATCAAATTGGCAATCAGAGAAAAGAATTACAAGCGCGCCATGAAACTTCGTTGGCTCTATAAACTTCAACAAAGAGATCGTTTCCTAGGTCTCACTCTTTCGGATATTTTTAAAAGTTCTCAAACAAAAACACAGCAGATGAACTATATGATGTTCTCTCCACAGGCCGAGGTTACTAAGCAGGATTATGAGGAATTAAAAAAGCTAAAATTCTCGAAAAATAGAGGAGGGAATTTTGCTAAATAAGTTAAAGACCAGCAAGATAGATGAGAAGAAGATTTTTATTTTCCTTCTTGTGGGTTATTTGATGACGCAACTTTTAACGCCGTACTTTAATAAGAAGAATCTCGTCAATGAGTCGGCCTCTGTTAGATCATCTCAAGTGAGAGGGACATCTCTTCTCTATGAATATCTCCAAGAGACTGGGCGAGAAGTTCTTATTAACTCGATCAATTTTTCTCGCTCAAAAATTCTTGATAAGGCCCAGGCCTTGGCCCTTATTAATTCTGAATACTCACTATCATTTTTAGAAATTGAAAAAGTAGAGAACTTTGTTAAAACGGGTGGTCATCTCATCCTTAATCTTAAGGGGGCGGAGGATCTCTCGAAACATTATGTTCTGTTAAAAAAATTTAAAATTAAACTTGAGGTTGAAGAAAATAAGAGTTTTAAAAATAAGAAGCTTGAAACTCTTGAGAGTGAGGGGCTTAAGGGGACTTTCTACGGGCTCTATAACTTTGAAAATTGTCTCGTTTCAAAATTTCATTGTTACTACTATGAAAAGGGACTAGGTAAGGGAAAGGTGACAATTCTCTTAGGGATTTCTCCCTTTTCAAATCGCCTCCTGCAAGAAGAGGGTAATCTGGATCTTCTGGAGTATATTCTAGGAGATGCTCAAGTGATTGGTATTGATGAGTATCACCACTTCTTTGGTGCCAAAGATATTTATGACATGTTAGCAGAGCCAAGATTGTTTTTGACTGTCCTGGCCATTTTTATGATTGTTATCATTTTCTTTACTTTCTCTTATGTCCCTAAGAGATTACTCATAAAGGAAAAACCTGAACTATTCAATGGTAACGTTCATGATCTCTCTCTTTCACTATTGCAAGGAAGTGAGAATGATATTCTAAACCAAGATCTTATAAGAAAGCATCGTCAGTATCTAGCTAATGAGTATCATGTTGATCCCGAGGTTCTAAAGTCGCTTAAGACGATAAAAGAAATTACAGATTTTCATCAAAAAAAGCTAAGTGAAAAAGGATATAATTATGCAAATTGAGAACTTCTCTGACCAAGTCAATGGATTTATTAATGAAGTTTCCCAAAGTCTTATCTTTGGTAATGAAAAGACGCTAAAGCTTCTTATTACGGCCTATCTATGTCGAGGCCATGTCCTGTTAGAAGGAACTCCGGGGGTGGGTAAGACTAAGATTGCTAAGCTTGTGGCCTCTGTTTTTGGAAAGAATTTTAAACGCGTCCAGTTTACAAGTGATCTCTTGCCTGGTGATATTCTAGGTTCTCATATCTATTCTCAAAAGACAGGGGATTTAACATTTCTTCCGGGACCAATATTTACAGATGTTCTCTTGGGGGATGAAATAAATAGAACTCCTCCACGGACTCAATCTGCCCTACTCGAAGCTATGGAAGAGCGTCAAGTGACAATTGAAGGGGAGAAAAGAGAGCTTTCAAAGGACTTCTTTGTTATTGCGACTCAGAACCCTCTTGAATTTGAAGGAGTTTTTCCACTGCCTGAGGCACAAGTGGATAGATTTCTTTTTAAGCTTATTATGTCAAATGGAAGCGTTAAAACAGATACTCAAATACTTTTGAATGAAATCGAAAACCTCAAACAAAACGCTACAAATATTGATTCCTTTGATATCTCACAGTTTTCTGGAATTGAAGCGAATGTTAAGGTCGACAAGTCACTTCTTGATTATATTGCAAGACTTCTCGATCATACACGCCGCCATCAAATGATTCAGCATGGAGCGAGTATTAGGGCCGGTATTGGTATGTGTGATGCTGCTAGAGTTTATGCTGCAATTGAGGGAAGAGATTATGTCATTCCTGAAGATATTAAGGAAGTGGCAACGCCAATTCTTCGTCACCGTTTAAAGCTCAATTCTGAGGCCATGATCTCAGGAGTTGTTGTAGAAGATATTATTACTGATATTTTAAATTCCACAGAGTTTCCAAGTGCATAAGTCTTTGGTTACCCCGAAGGGATTTAACTATCTTGGGCTGGCAATTGTTCTCTTAGTCACTAGCTTATTTACAGAGATTTTTTTCTCTCTTGCTATCATTTATGTCATCTGTTTGTTCATGGTCTTTTACTATGAGTATAGAACTCTTTATAATCATAATTCCATAAGGCTTAGCTCTGGTGTTATAAAGAATGAGACTGTTGATTCTCCCTTTGAATTAAACTTAATTGTAGATATTTATTCTCAAAACTATTACGAAGTTGAGATTAATTTCGATGATTTGGAAATTCCTTGTCAGGTGATTGATTGCCAGCTTGAGTCGGTCTCACGAATGAATAAGGCACACTTTCAATGTCTCTATAAAGTCACTCTTTGCTTCAATCGCATTGGAAGCTACAAATTCTCACCTCTTCAGTTGGTTTCTCAATCATCTCATGGGATCTGGGCCAGACAGATTGAAGCTTGTGAATTTGATAGAAGTCTTCACATTTGGCCAAAGAAAGAGAAGGTTAATGATGAAGAGCTAAGAAAGATTTTTAGACAACAGGCCTTTATGTCTCAAAGAACGGCACCGGCCCGTCTTCAAACTTCCCGAGATATTTTCTACAGCATGCGTGAGTTTCAATATGGAGATTCTATACGCTCTATCGATGCTAAAAAGTCAGCACGTTTTTCAAAACCAATTACTCGCTTATATGAAGAAACTAAGCAGAATAATATCTTTCTCTTTCTCGATCTTGGAAGGAATATGGAGGGGAATATTCAAGGCTCTTATACCTTGAATTATTACTTCTATGTCATGGTCTCCTTGGCCCAGACGGCAATGGAGCTTGGTGATAAGGTAACTCTTTGCGGGATCTCTGATAAGGTTGAGTTTCTCTATCCAAATTTTTCCGGGCTTGAGTCCCTTCAAACAATAATGGCCGAGGCCCATAAGATACAATCTCACCACAAAGAAACAGACTACCATCTCATCAATAACGTCTTAGAGACGTATCATGTTAAACGCTCACTTGTGATCCTTCTTAGTGACTTCTCACGACCATCCGTACAAAAGTCTATCACTGAAATTGTCCGTCATTTAGGTATTAAGCATATTCCACTTCTGCTCTCACTTCTTGATGATCAATATGATATTGAAAAGAACTTGAGTCATAATGTGACTGAAATGGATGACTATAAGAAACTCGTTTACAGTATGGCGATTAATGAGAGAATGAAACTTTTTTCAAGTGTCTTATCAACTTCGGGAGCTTTTCATTTCAATGTTAATTGCTCTAAGTGGATGGATTTTGCTCCGAAGGCATTTCGCTTTGTAAGAGAGTCATTTGTGAATTAGAACTCTCAGGCCATAATGTCCAGATCCAAAATGCCAAGGCAATGAGAAGGCCAGCACTTAGTTTTTGACTATCACTCAAATAATCAAATGGACTGACAAGAACTTCAAATAGTGCTGCAATCGCTAGCCAGCTTGTGAGGGGAATGAGGATATAGAGACTCTCTCTTAAAGTGTGTCCTAGTCGCTTTTTAATATCTTTGTAAGGCCTTTTAAAAAATGATTGGCCATAGACGAAACTTGCAAAACAACTGGCCACAATGAGAGTTAATTCTAAAGGGCCATGTGATGCAATGAAGCCATTAATATTTTCATTGAAGGCATACTGATAACTAAGCCCTATAAGGACTCCAACCATGGCCCCATTAAAGATAAGAATATAGAGGCCACCAATTCCACAGAACATGCCTAGCATATAGGCAAGAATACAGACTTTGATATTATTGAAGGCAATCTTAAAACCACTGAGTAGAGGGTTTTCCTTAATCCTGTCAAACCACTGGTGACCTTTAATCATATCCTCAATATGGTGTTCGGGAAAGAAGATTGCCGTATACTGAGGGTATTGATATGAGATCGCCCAACCAAGAATGATTGAAATGAGAAAACAGAAGAGACTAAGTAAGAAGAGCTGGCCATGATCACGCCACAGTCTTCGATAATTTGTCGTCATATTCTTATAAATATTCTTTGTACTATTTTCTTTTTTGGTTAGATTTTGAATTCTATGTGAGATATGTGTCACTCGGTCTTCAATATTGCTGACCATTTGTGGACTATTCTTTCTTATGTAGTAGAGCTCATTTGAAAGAGATTCATAGAGTGAGATAATTTCAATAAAGTTCTCAACCTTAAAACTCTTTGATTTCTTCTGTTCGAGAGCATTAAGTTTAGAGTCTATAAGATTAAGTGTTTCAAATAGAATTTGATACTTCTTCTTTAGACTCTTTTGAAAATACTTCTTTTGTAATTGTCTCACTCGATTTCAACTCTTATTTCTTAACTTTTAAAACTTGTGAAGAGCACAGAAGGTCGTGCATAGTCTTTTTGTCATCTCTAAACGCCGCCATAAGATATCCAATCGCGAAAAAGATTGTTGAAAGAGTTTTTCCAAGTGTCTCTCTCATGGCCGCTTTCCAGAAAGTCATATTCTTTCCAGTTTCTGTATTGATAACTTTGAGTCCAAGTAGCATCTTTCCTGGCGTTGCTCCTTTTTTTGAAAGGAAGTATCCACCATAGATTACACCTACAGTCATTGAAATTAGCATTGTGATGATTGTCGAGAGTATGGCCATAATCGCCATCTCTGGTGCAACTTGACCTTGTTGTTGAGTGGCCCCAAGTGACGCGGTAATGAGACCATTGATAACTGATAGAGGTGTTTGAATAACACTGAGTACAATCCCATCAACAATAAGTGCTAAAGCTCTTACTCCAAAACCCGCTGGCTTGGCCTTGACTTTCTTCTTTACTTTTAATTCTAATTCAACTTTTGGTTCAGTCTTCTGATCCATTCTCTCTCTCCTTTAGATAACATAGCTGGGCCATGAATCTTAAAAAGTCTTCTTGTGAGACTTTTGTATTGTCGTCTAAATCAACTTTTTGACTAAAATATCTTGTCCAATAATCATCATCAAATTCAAAATCATCATCTTCGTAGAGAAATCTCGCTCCTGCATATGAGAGAAACTCTGTTGATTCTTCTTCTGAGATTTCTTGGGGAACTAAGTGAGCATAGAAAACATCATAATCACTCTGGTCCATATAGATAAAGTCTTGTTCTTTTTCTTGTGATGCTGAAAAGATCACTTGAGTTCCTGCTGCAATATCACCAAGGCGTTGTGATTTCTCTGTCATCAACATTGAGATTAGGGCCGGAATATAGAGTTGATCAATCCATTTAAAGATCTCTCTTAAAATACATTGTTTAAGTGTAAGTCTGGCTCCATTGGTGCTGATAACCTTAAGCCCTAAGATTTTCTTACCTGGCGTTTGGGCCTTATTATAATCAAAGTAAATAAAGTAGCCGTGATAAATACTAAGTATGAGAAGGACAAATGCTACAGTAATAATTGTCATAAGAATGGTTGAAAGAAGACTGCCATCTTTGAATGAACTAAGCATTCCAGAGAAGACGGCCGCACCAATACCAAAAACAAAAATGACTCCTAGGATAAAGATATAAGTCACTGCCGCCAATAATGAGCTATCAATGGCATGGGCAAAGAGACGTCTTCCAAGGGGAGCCTTTGTTGAGTGAACGTTAAACCCAGCGATCATCTGGGAGTGATTATTTTCTATGGATTCCATACTCGTCTTTTCGGCACTTTATCAATAAACATTATGCGATTAGGATAAAGATTTCTTGATCAATTGGGTTGATTATATGGGTTGATTATAGAGAAGATTAGACCGTAATTTTAAAAACCTGATTAATTCTCAGCTTCTCTTCATCACTAAATTGGTTTCCATCAACAGAGAGGTGAGTGAGTGATTTAAGTTCTTCAAGTTCCCAGGGAAGACTTGTGAAGAGATTGCTATCAAGATTGAGGCGCTTAAGCTTTTGGTAGCCTGAGAAATAACTTGGTAAATCTGCCAAAGCATTTCCATGAAGATCTAAGACCTCTAGTGACTTGGCGCTGTCCATCCAAGAAGGAAGTTTATCTAGTTTCATCTTGGCCAGTTGAAGTGTCTTGAGTTTTTCAAAACAGGCCTCTGACTCAAGATCTAATTCTAGTGAGTTCTTAACTTTTAACAACTCTAGTTCTTTAAGCTCAAAGAAAGAAGCAGGCAGTGACTTAAGTTCAGGCGCATGTATTTCCAAGCTACGCAGAAGTGGTATTTGAAAGAATTTATCGGGAATCGCTTCAAGGGATGGTGCTATAATCTCAAGTCTTAGGCATGAGGGGGCAACCATTTTGTCCCAATCAAAATCTTTCTTTCCTTTACGTAGTTTTACAAGTGCACTAGTCATAAAGAAATTATAACGAGTGTCTAAGTTAATGAAAATAGGGGAAGTGTTTGTCTAGAGGTACTGAACAAACTTATTATTTTGGTCTACTAAAATTTGCTTTGGCTCAAGTAGCTTGTCCGCAAATTGGAAACCAATAATGATGACCTCGTGACCCTTTTGAACAAGGTGAGCAGCTGCTCCATTGATACAGATCTCGCCAGATCCTCTTTCGCCTTTAATCACATAAGTTTCGATACGAGCACCATTTGTATTTGAGACAATCAGAACTTTCTGACCTGGCCATAAATCAACAAGCTCTAGCAGCTCTTCGTCAATTGTCACTGAACCGATATAACCTAAATCAGCTTGTGTCACGACGGCCTTATGAATTTTTGATTGTAATATCTCTCGCATAGACAGGGAATATAATAAAAAAGGCACTGCTTTTCAATCACTTTATTTCTTTTTCACGAATATAATCCCTTGAAATTATTATCAAAATCATGACTTTTTTAAAAACTCATAAGATTTTTCAGGGTTTGTTGCACCGAGTCTATGTTTTGAGGTACAAAGCCTCAAGCACAATTTTCATAAACGTCGGGGGACACATGATGAAAAAAGTTTTTGCTCTAGCACTTGTTGCTAGTAGTGTTTTTGCGGGGAAGGCACAGTTTTGCCAAGAAAGGAATGATCAGGACTTTGTAAGAATGCAAATGAAGAATCGACCTTACCAAACGGCCATGGGGTTCCAAAATCAAGGGGGGCTTGTTAATGGTGGTGTTTGCTGGTGGCACTCGCGCTTTCACAGAAATGCATTATACCTTGGCCTTTTTCAACCAAATAAAGAGCGTCCTAGTGAAGAGGAAGCTCAGGCCATTATCAAGGCCATTAGAAAGGGAAAGAAAGTTGTTAAGATCCCTGGTTATAGAAATTTAAGATCATTTTCAAGAGACTTTTCTTATCTCATTCAAGATGAGCTTGAGGCATGGCAAAAAACTGATGGTTTTATCAATCAGCAGTGGATCATTGGCCTAGCCGGAACAAGTAAGAGATCGGCGAGTGGAATGAAGAAGAGTATGGATAATCTCTATGACTATGTTGTTAAAGAGGGGAATGTCGCCTATCAAAAACTTCAGATTAAAGGTATCACGGCCCATGCTTGGCTTGTTGTTGATATGAAAAAGCTAGATCATGGTTATAGATTAAGTGTTGTCGATAGTAACTTTCCTGGACAAGTGGACGAGATCTATTATCAAGAGGGTGATACTCATTTAAATCATAGCTCATTTACGAGTTTCTACGGAGACTTCGCCCCATATACGGGACGAAAGTCTGAATTAAGAAAAGTAAATCGTGCGATTAAAAAGTTCTGTCGTTAATTATCAACAGGACCTGGAATACCTAAGAAATAAAGAATTGAAGTCATTGGCCCATGAGACATATGGTTCTGGGCCTTTTTCTTCACAATCTCTTTTGCGTGAAAAGCGATACCTAGACCTGCTTGTGAAAGCATTGGTAAATCATTCGCTCTATCACCGATGGCCACGACTTGTTCTAATGATATATTTTCCTGTTGAGCAATAAGACTCACTAGGATGGCCTTTTGTTCAGCATTAACGATTGTCCCAACAACTTTTCCTGTGAGTTTACCATCTATGATTTCTAGTTCATTGGCAAAGGCATAATCAAGTCCAAGGCGCTCTTTTAGGGCATTGGCAAAGTAAGTAAAGCCACCAGAAATTACAGCGACTTTATATCCCAATTTCTTGACTGTTTTTAAAAAGTCCTCAAGGCCTGGAGTTAGTGGAAGATCGTTGAGGATCTGCTCCATCTTAGAGGCCTCTAATCCTTCAAGCATTCCAACTCTCTCTATGAGTGACTGATTGAAGTCGAGCTCACCATTCATGGCCCTCTCTGTAATGGCCTCGATCTTTTCTCCAACTCCATGTGCCTTGGCCAGTTCATCAATAACCTCGGCCTGAATAAGAGTTGAGTCCATATCAAAAACAATGAGCCTCTTAGATCTTCTAAAGACATTATCTTTTAAAAAGGCCACATCAACTTTATGATTATTAGATACTTTAAGTAGTTCTTGTTTTAAAAGGGCCTGATCGAGTTTCTTTGGAACTGTTGTTAGAATCTCAAGTGAAGTGAATTCTTCTGGTGAGACCTTATCAATTCTTTGAATATTCACATCGTGCTTAGCAAGTGTT
>NZ_AUNJ01000351.1 GCF_000447775.1 Bacteriovorax sp. DB6_IX | reverse complement strand
TTTCGATCTTTGGAGTGAGTTTAACGAGTTCTCCGTATATTGATATATCAAATCTCTCTGACAAGGGAATGGGAATAATCTATGGTCTCTTAACAGGTATGAGCTATTCTCTAGTTACTCTTTGCTTAAGAAAAGCGAATGACTACTTTAAAGGTAAGCAAATTATTATCATCTATACGATGACTTTCTTTGCGATGGTTTTTTCTCTTCTTTTTTCTTTAATAGAGGGAAG
>NZ_AUNJ01000350.1 GCF_000447775.1 Bacteriovorax sp. DB6_IX | reverse complement strand
CTCTTTGAATAGCATTAATTTCTTTATTGTTTAAATCTCGCTGAGCAAGCATAGTAATATTTTCTTTGAGTTGCTTGATAACAACAATACCCTTATCAAGTAAATAATTCGCATCACGCTTACGAAGAGATTTTAAACAGGTAATAGGGTAGATCTTATAGCGAATAATATGATCAACAAAAGTATTCTTCTTCGGGTAATTCATCGAAAAGAGTTTGATATTCACTCCCTCTGCATAGGTAATAGCATCTTTTGAAAAAGTAGTATTAGAAAAAATAGCATAAGCATTATATGAGCTTTTTCCATGTTCTTCTAAAATGTCCAGAAAGCGACTGTGGATATAAAGAGGGACTTTGACATGACTTTTTCCCGTATTCTTATTATGAAACTTACACTCACAGAGTAAACTGACATCGTCACGTTTTGCGACGACATCAACTTCATGGGAGACATACTTGCCTTTTATGATTTTTCCAACTTCGGTCTTAAAACCCTTCTTTGCAAGCATCTGGGCGCAGAGAACTTCGAAAGGGTAGCCTGTTGGACCTAATTCGTAGATTGCGCGAACAAGGTGATAGTTTGCAGCAAGAACTTTTGATTTCTTGGCAAGGGACTGTCTTGCAAGTTTGAAGACTTGATTACTGGTTGTTCCATCTTTTAGCTTCGGGCTAATCTCATCGATAATATCATTACACATAGAATATGAGGCACCAGACTTTTTAAGACTTTCTTTGAGCTTGACTAGATCAAAGGGCTCATAATCCTGACATCTCTTTCTAATGGAAAAGTTCTTCATTATAAAGATTTCCTAATCGTTAGTAAGTTTTTGATGAATGACATTTTCAATTGTCATAATTCCAAACATAATCTTCTTTATAAAGGACTCTGAGCTACTGACAAAGTGATAGTTTGGATGGCGTGACCAAATTGATTGTAATTTCTTATCAAGGTCTATGGCCTGTTGGGCCGTTTCGTTTCTTACCGGATTATTACTATTGATATCTTTGCCACTACTTGCCGCCGTTTCAAAGAATATTACGGCATCGTATTTCATCAGTTCGTCCTCAAAGTTTGAATCGACGATTTCAAAGAATTCGTGCTCCTGTCCCGGCCAATAAGCAAGGCCATCGATTGTTCCTCTATCACAGATAAGGAGTTTATTAGGATTGGCCTTTTCTTGAATTTCTTCGAGATTCTTTTGCAACTCAAAAATTGTTTTCTGAGTGACTTTGAGAGTTTCGTTATCACATGTTCTGCTAATACCACCTTGGAAGAGAACAGTTGCGGCTTCTGGAACTACGGCCACCTGTTCTTGGAGCTCTCTTCTAAAAAGATCTAGTGCTGTCGTTTTTCCACCGCCTGGACCACCTGTGATTACGACTTTGATTCTCTTTTTCATATATATACCTCTAAATTTCTATTTCTTTATTTTCTACTGCAATTGTTGTTTTACAATTAAATTTTTCATCAATATAGGTCTTAAAATTTTCAACAGTTTCTTTTTCTCCATGCATGAGATAGAGATTTGTTGGCCCGGACTCGATTGACTTAATCCAAGTTTCAAGCTCGAGCTTATCAGCATGGGCCGAAAGGGTGTGTAGATGATGAACTTTTGCTCGAATAGGAAGCTTGCCACTTTTGGTTTTTACGATATCTATTCCCTGAGAGATGTCGCGACCAAGAGTTCCTTCGCCTTGAAAGCCAACGAGGACGATGTGATTTCTCTCATTTCTCGCTATCGTGTTAAGATGCTGCAGGACTTTACCTCCCGATAGCATTCCACTAGCGCTAATGATGATACAAGGATGTTGGTCTCTTTCGAGTTTCTTATAATCACTTTGCCATTTTAAAAACTTAGCAATAGAAAAGTAATCTTGCAGCGTATTCTTATCGACTCTTAATTCTCCACTTTCCTGAAGATAGAGATCGGTGACTTTCTTTGTCATCGGGCTATCAATATAGATAGGCAGTTTCAACTCGGGATATTTCTCAAAGAGCATATATAGATGCCTGAGTAGAAGTTGTGTTCTTGCCACTGCAAATGAGGGGATGAGTACTCTTCCATGTGATTTCTGATTGGCCTTGAGAATCTTTGCTAGCTCTTCAACGGGGTCTTCTTTATCGTGGAGTCGATCTCCATAAGTCGTTTCGATAAAGAGGTGATCGACTTTCTTTGGTATATAAGGGGCGTACTCTAGAGGATCATTCATTCTTCCAAGATCACCACTAAAGTAATATGTCATATTATTACTATGTATTTCTAAACTGCTTGCCCCCAAAATATGCCCGGCCTTTCTAAAAGTGAGATCAATCTTTCCAAGAGAAATTTTGTGATCGAAGTCATAGGTTTCAAAACATTCAAGTACCCCGCGAACATCATTCTCATCGTAGAGGGCCTCTCTTTGTTTCTTTAGACTCTTTCTTACTTTCTTATCTCTTTTAAAATCTAAGAAAGATGATTGCTGGATTCTGGCCGAATCCATCATGATTATTTCAGCAAGTTTGCGAGTATTTTTAGTACAGAGTATTTTTCCCTTGAATCCCTGTTTGTAGAGGCGAGGGATCATGCCACAGTGATCGAGGTGGGCATGGGTTAGAAAGAGAAATTGTACTTGAGCTGGATCAAATGAGAAGGGGTTGTAGTTCTTATCTACAATTGACTTAATTCCCTGATACATTCCGCAGTCAATAAGAATCTTCTTATTATCGACTTGGAGATATGTTTTAGAACCTGTAACCGTCTGTGCGGCACCAATAAATTGAACTTTCATGTTCACTACCTCGTCACTACTTTGACTCGTGTTCCTATTAAGAATTAAATTATAGAGGACTCTAGACGATAGGCAAAGTAATTCACTGGTTTTTGCCAATAAAAAGTGCCGCACTAAGGTCATATTCTCTTCTTTATATTTAATAACTTAACTATTTTAATAGCTGGCCAATCCAATTTTTGAGATAATTAAACTCTATGAGAGAGTTAAAAGAGCTAATTGATATTCAAAAGAAGGAGCATATCTCCACAATTTTAAGGCTGGCACTTAGAAATAAGTTTCCTATACATATTTGGCAAAGGGATTCAAAGGTAAGAGAGCGAGCTGATGGGGTTGTGATTAATTTGGATATTGATAAGTCTGTTCTTGAGTTAGAGGCCACTAAAGAGAGCTGTTTTGATGAATTTGAGCTTGGAGAAATCTTTTTCTTTGCTGAGTTTAGAAAGGCCATTTTTAAGGCCCAAGTTCTGAAGATCGGTTCACGAAAAATTAGAATCAGTCTACCTCAGATGATTAAAGTTGAAGAGGCCCGTTGTGAACCACGAGTTAAGTATGGACTAAGAAGCTATCAGTCTCTTGATATCACGACCAAATCTCAAAAGAGTGCAAACTTTATCACAGATCTACAAATGGTCGATAGCTCTAAGGATGGTGTTGGTTTTTTGGCCAGGCCTCTAAAGGTCAACGGTCTTAATATTGGAGATAAGATTTTTACCGAAAGGGCAACGGTGGAAAATATTGAAGGTAGAATTGGTGTTATTCGCAGTATCACTAAACAATCTAATAGTCTTAGTGGAGAGAAACTTCTTAGAATAGGGGTTGAGCTCTTTTAAGACAATCTAAGTTATTGATAATTAATTTGAAACTATAGTTTTTTACGATCTTATCCGATAAGACCAAGGTATTTACTAGGGATTATTTGTGAAAAGATTTAGCATTACTTTATTACTCTTATCAGGTCTTTCTTTAACAAGTTTGTCTTGTTCAAATTTTCATAAGGGGCGAAAGCTTGCTTCTCAAAATGAGCTGACATGTCATGAGTTACTTTCTCATTTTCGTTCAATAGAAGACTTTAAGGCCTATAATAAGTTCAAGAAGTATGCAAAATATAATGATCCTCTTGAGTTTCAAAAGTTTGAAGGACAGGCCTATAAGAAGATTAAATTCTGGGCCGAAACTGGCAATCGCCAAATTAGTGTTCAACAAATGAAGCACAATGGTGCCTTTTCTTCTATTAAAACGGCATTCGATGTAGATTCACCATTTGCTATCGCTCGTCAATTCACCTCTTTAATTTATGAAGCGGAGACATCTTATTTTATTTCAAGACGTGCTTTTAAAGAAGCGGTAGAAATTGAAAAGGTTTTAAAGTTCTTAGATACAGCAGAACAATTAGATGAGGCCCATCGCCAAATCTTAGAAAATTATATGCAGACCAATCTTCTTACCAAGAAGAGTCAGCTGACTAAAAAGGATTTTGACCTCAATTCCAAAAAGCTAAAAAAGAAGCTTGTTAAGGATCTCTCGAATTTAAATGAGATCATGATTACTTATGCTCATAAACTTGCTGATCGCTATGATGAGTACGCTGTGGTGAGAAAGTATATCGAAAAGCAACTGGCCGGTGGAAACCCTAAGGCGTTAGAGGTTCAAGAAAAACTCTCGCCGAAGAAGCTCTTAAGTGGTTGCCATCTTTGTGGAGAGACTGAGAATCTCTTAAGACCAACGATGGAGTCTATGGATGCTCTGGCGAATAAATTGAATATTGTACGTGTGATGCATTTAAAAAAGAGACTGATGCTAGAGAAGTGGTTGACGATTTCCTCTCGTTTACCAACCCAATATGTCTATCAGATTATTGATAAGGTCTTACAGAAGTTTCCATTTCTCAATGACTCGAAATTTAGAAAATGGCTAAGAACTGGTTTCATCGACTTCAAAGATAAGCATCGCTACTTTCCTAATATCGATAGGTTTATTTTCTCTGAATCTGGTGAAGAGGAGTTAGTTCTTCTAATGAGAGATATTGTAGGAACCGAAGGAGATAATTTTCTCGTCACTTTTGCTCGTCGAGTAGATGCCCAAAATGAATGGAAGAAAATCTATAGCTATCTTAAAAATAATCAAAGCCCTGATACAAGAGATGCCAATAATATCCTAAAAGCACAAATGGATAAGGCCTGGGATGAAGCGGTAAAAAGAGGGCCTATGGCCGAGTGGCATAATCCTACCAGTACAGGTGTCATGAGGTTTGTGATAGATCTCTCTTTCTATGTCTCAGGAGCTTATCTGTCTTACAACTATATGGCCATTAGTGAAATTGAAGAAGAGGCCTTGAGCGAAGTAGAGAATTTAGAAGTTGAAAACGAATTAACTGAAACTCTTATTGAGAGGCCATTGTAAGAGGGACGGGTCCCGCAAAAGGACCCGCGTACCTTTTAGCCTTTTAGATATATTATAAGTCTAAGCTTAAGATTTCTACTTCATCACCTAGGTGGTAAAGTGTTTCTTGAATTTCATCAAGAGTTGAGTGGTTTGTGTCTTCTGCTAGAAGAGAGTTGATTTTTCTCTGGGCTTCAAGAAGATCTTTAATGGCCACATCTGTTCCATGGGCCTCTCCCGTTTCTCTTTGAATCTTTTCAATTGTTGAAACTCTCATAAGAAGTTCTTGTACCTGAACTTTCATATCGTCGATACGAATCTTCTTTTGAAGTATCATCCCGGCCTGAATCTTTCCTTCAGTATTCTCAAGTTGTTCTTGTGAAATTGAATATGAGTCATCAGCAGGTGCTTTGGCCATGGCCATGTTAGAACCAATAACTAGTGCAATAAGTAGGATAACGTTTTTCATACAAACCTCTTTGTTCTTTTGTGTGTGTGAATTCAGTATCTCAAATATCGGGGTTAAAAACTCGGTTGTTGTAATAATGTAAAGGGGTGTCCATTTCTTAGACAGTTAAGTGTTTTTGTCGTGTATTTCTCGCTATTTAGAGCATGACAAAAATCCCTAATATTATTAAAATAGAGCTATGGTGAAAAGGAAGTCGCGACGTTTAGGATTAAATCCAATTGGATGGATTGAAGAGTTTTCTGATTCAGGAAAATTTGAATATCTTTATAGTAATGAAGAAGTCTCTGTGATGACAGGAATCGCAAAAGTTCGTGGAGAGCAAGTGGCCTTCTATGCTCACAGACCAAGTGTTAATCAAGGTTTTGTTTGTTCCCGAGGGGCTGATGCTATTGCAGATCTCATTGACCATGCCTTTGAAAAACAAATTCCCATTGTTGCCTTTATGGCATCGCCTGGTGTCTCTGTGGATGAAGGAATCGTTAGTGGCGATCATTATACGAAAGTTATCACGAGAAATATTAAATACTCTGGTGTGATTCCCCAAATCTCTGTGATTATTGGGACGACTATGGGGGCGCCGGCATACTCTGCAACAATGACTGACTTTGTTCTCTTTAACAAGGCCAGGTCAACACTGATGGTGACTGGTCCTGCTGTTATTGAAAAGGTCCTCGGTGAGAAAACGACAATTCGTGAGCTAGGTGGAAGTGAGGTTCACGCAAGTAAAACAGGTATCGCTGATTTTGTTGACAAAGATATCGCGACACAAATCTCTCGTGCTAAGAGACTTGTGAGCTTTCTACCTCAATCAAATATTTCTCATCCTCAAAAGCGTCTTGCTTTACAAGCAAGCGGTGAGGTTCCCGTTATTCCAAGAGAGACAAAAACTCCGTTTGATATTATTGAACTAGTTAATTCAATTGTTGATAACTCTGAGTTTATGAGTTTTAAACATAGTTATGGCCCGAGTCTCTATTGCCTCTTTGCCTATATAGAAGGGCGCCCTGTTGGAATTATGGCCAATAATAGTTTTATCAAGGCAGGTGCCTTAGATTGCGAAAGTGCCTCAAAGTCTTCTCGTTTTCTAAAACTATGTGATGCTTATAATATTCCGATCATTACTTTAATTGATGTTCCCGGTTTTATGCCAGGCTCGGCGCAAGAGCACCATGGTCTTCTGCGTTTTGGTGCACAATTATGTCAGTCGATGCAAACCAATGTTCCAAGATTAAGTGTGGTTGTAAGAAAGTGTTATGGGGCGGCGGCCTTTATCTTGATGCAAACACGTAATCAAGGCGGGGATGTGGTCTTGGCCCTTGAAAATTCACGTGTGGCCATTATGGGACTTGATGGTGCTCATTCGATGCTTGAAGAGCGTGGGATAGAAGTTGATGAGCAAAGTTATTTTGATAAGTATGAAAGGCCTGAGATTGCGCTTGAAAATGGCATTGTTGATGAGATTGTCGCAACCGAAGATATTCGTGAAAGGCTTGCTCACTACTTGTCACTGGCCAAGAATAAAGAAGATTACAATAAACTAGAACAAAGACATTTAATTATACCTTAAGGATGAATATGAGTGATTCCCTAATTAAACTTAGAGAAATTATTACAAATACAGATGATATCTTTACGAGAATCAATGCTTCTGAAATAGAGGCCGCGCATAAGATCCAAGAAGACCTTGGGATAGACTCACTTGGTCTGGTCAATCTCTTCTACGAGATTAGTGATGAGCTTGGGACAGATGATGATGAAGAACTTGCGGCAAGTTGGAAATCAGTGGCGGACATTCTCAACTATATGGATGCAAATCTCTCATGAAGAAAGTGTGTGTCACAAATATTTCTAAAGACCCTCTTTGGAAAATGCCTAAGAGCTATGAAGAACTCTTGCAAAAGAGATTTGCTAATAAGTTTGATTTTCATTTTGTAGAATCAACAAGTGGCCTAAGAGAGAACTTATGTGATTGCCATGGGATTATTGGAATGCCCTTTTCTCAGGGGGCGGTAAGAAAGAATACAAATTTAGAAAATGTCCATTTTTGGACAGCACAAGTTCCTCTTTCTTGGCAAAAGATAGCAGATAAGTCATCTCTTCGCCTATCTTCTTCTAGTGGAGTGAACTCATCTTCAGTTGCTGAACACGGTCTCTTCCTAACTATGAAGGCCCTAAGAGGAGAAGTTGGTAATGAGTCGCTTCGACGTGATGGTTTTCTCATTGCTCAATCACCTAAGAATAAACTCTTGGTATCCTAGGGTTGGGGAATATAGGTGAGCAATATCTAAAGTTAGCTCGATCGCTCTTTGGTAGGGTGATTGCATGTTCAAGATCTGAAAAGAATCTCTCACAGCTCGATCAGTTTTATAGTTTATCTCAACGAACAGACTTCTTTTCTCAGTGTGATTATTTGATCATCTGTCTGCCATTAACAGAGGAGACGATGCCGCTTTTAAAGGACGAGAGTTTCTACAATCAACTAAGAGAGAATGTCGTCATTATCAACTTGGCCCGTGGTGAGCTCTTTGATGAGAATCAATTATGCTCTTTTTTAAAATCCCACAATAAGAGTTGCTATCTCACTGATGTGACATACCCTGAGCCCTATCCTGAAGATGGAGTTTTAAGTCAATTAGATCAAGTTTTTATAACTCCACATATTGGTGGAAGAAGAGAAGATATTTGGAATCTTCTAATAGTAAAGAACAATTAATGAATTGAGAATTGGAAATAATATGAATGAATTTTACCAGCAATTTGAAATGATCTTTGGACCAAGAAAAGGTCTTATTCCTTCAATCCTAGAGGATGATGAGAACTCAAGCTTCCCACGTGAGGCGCAGAGTCTTATCAATCAAGGAATTTTAAGATTTCTAATTCCAATGGAGTTAGGAGGAGAGTTAAAGGGGATCGATCAGCTCTTC
>NZ_AUNJ01000349.1 GCF_000447775.1 Bacteriovorax sp. DB6_IX | reverse complement strand
TATCATAATAACGTGATAAAAAATCATGACATCGGCAAAACCGAATTCTATTTTCTATTTAATAAGTCGTGAAGATGTTGGTAGCCTTGTTTCTTGAGAACAAAATCGTGAGCGGCCCTAAATTTCTTTAGTATTTTTGGTTTGGCCAGCTTTGTGGCATGAACCCAGTTTTTCTTTTTTTTGACTGGATCAACAAAAGTTAGTTTAGAGTTTCCACAAACTTT
>NZ_AUNJ01000348.1 GCF_000447775.1 Bacteriovorax sp. DB6_IX | reverse complement strand
TCTCCGTTAACAAGAACGTTAACATCTGTCGCTGATACTCTATCTACTGTTGCTAGAAGATCTTTCATAACTTGAGAGTTTCCAACAATTTGCTTTTCTTCAATTCTATATGAGTCTACAAGGTCAAGACCACCGGCTTTCTTAGTAAGTTCTGATTCTTTTTCTTCAATCTTTCTTTGAAGAGACTCATTTAAGAACTTAGCTGAAAGATACATTTTAATATTGGCAAGTGGTGTTTTAATAAGTTCAAGTACTTCTAAAACTGTATTAATATCATTTCTTTCAAATTTTCTTTCTTCATTACCTTCATTAACTTTGAAGTGGATTGTTCCAATGATTACTCCATCTAGAGATACTGGAACACATAGTTCAGACTGGATTCCATTTTCTTCAGATGATGCGAAGATAGGATCTCTTGATACGCTATTTGAGAAGTAAGCTCTCTTAGTTTTAATAACGTGTCCTGCTGCTCCTAAACCTTTTGATTTTCTGTCAGCATTTTTGATGGCCTTTCCATTCTTAGCTACTAGTCTACAGCTATTATCTTCATGTACTAAGTTAAGAACAATTTCGTCACATGCGATGATGTTTGAGAAGTACTTTGTTAGTTCTGCGAAGAAAATTGACTCATCTAAAGTTGCAAGAAGTTTAGACGATAGAGTGTCGATTTTTGTTAATTCTTTAGCCACCATCTTAGTCATTGTCCTGTCTCCCGTTAAGTATATGTATTGAAGTTTTAAAATAACGCTTAGCGTTGAATTAAATACATGATACATTGCGTCTGAAATTTTTACAAGACTAAAATGCTCGGTTGTTTATATTTTTTACTATATTCCTCAGATTTTCAATGACTTAAGCCATCTAGGACTTATACACTTCCCAAAATTCTCCGTAAGAGACCCCAGAATCTTACCTTCAGTGTCCATAATATAGACATTTTGGAGGGCCTTAGACTGAGAAATAACACGCTGAGATGTAAAAACAATGAACTGTCCATCTTTTGAATAGTCTGGATCCTCATTTGAGCCAAAATCCTTAGTCAAACGACCCAAACCTGAACCATCAGAATTGATCTTAAAGAGGTCAAATCTATTATCCAACCATGAAGCAAAGACAATCTCCTTCCCATCAGGAGAGAAGCGAGGTGTGGCATTGAACTTTCCTACATAACTGATTCTCTTAACTTGATTCTCAGTGGCCGAAGGATTCATTGTATAGATCATTGGTTTTCCTGGTCTTGCAGACAGGAATGTCAGCAGAGAACCATCAGCTGTAATTGAAGGGTCGACATCAGGAGCCCCACTCTTTGTAAGACGCTCAAGCTTTCGAGTTGCAAGGTTCATCTTATAAAGCTCAGCATTTCCTTGGTGTGAGAGTGTAAGAATGATTGACTGACCATCAGCAGTAAAAACAGCTCCAGAGTTAATCCCCTTTCTTCTTGAAATAGATTTTGTCTGCATCGTTCTCAAATCAAGTAGCATAAGGTTAATATTTCTCGACTTCTTCACCTTTGTTTCATCAATCAATGAATAAAGAATCTGCTGTCCATCTGGTGAAACAGATGGAGAGATGACAATTCCACGATGGAAAGTTAGTTGCTTAACATTTGCCCCATCAAAATCCATCACATAAAGCTCTTTAGTTCCCGACTTTCTGTTAGCATCTGAAACAAAGACAATCTTATGTTTAAAAATTGGCTCCTTCTTAACAATGGCCTTATATGCGAGATCTGAAATCTCATGGGCCAACGCTCTATAGTCCCCAGTTAGGCTAAGTGCAGAGTTAGCCAAGACCTTTGACTCTGTCGAGCTTAGGACTCTAAACTCGAGTTGTGTTTGAGTCGCAATTTTTCTTAATTTCGCACGAATGACATAGTTCACTTCTTTTTGACGATAGAAATCATAGTTTAATGATTCATAATCACCTAGTGCCGAGGCCTTTGGTTGAACTGAAAAATAGTTTGAATAGAAGCGGAAATCATTTCTCACAACCTCTAAGATTTTCTCTGCATTATCTAAATCAGGCTTGGCGATTAGCCCTTCTTTATAGATCTCTTCAACAACAATTTTTTCTTTAACAACTTCTGCTTCACCTACGGCAACAACAGTTAAACCCTTTTGGGCAAATACGTTAAACGCTAAAACTAATACAATAAATAACTTCATTATCCCTCCTTAGAGTGGAAATGCTAATGCAATATCCCCTGCTGCTACCCTTGCAGCAATTTCTTTTTGTGGAATAGGAAATGATCCGACTCTTTGTAGTGCACGAACGGCCCTATCGTCATAATCCTTATTTCCACTTGATTCAATAACTCTATATTTTAAAAGTTTTCCACGTGAGCTGATATAAATCTGCACACGACAACTTAAGTTCTTATTCATTAGGTAACCAGGAAGCTTCCACCATTGGCGAACCGTCTCTGAAACTTCTGTCGCATATGTATCAAATATATCTCCAGAGTTTGATCCTGCTCCACCAGTGTAGCTATTTCCTTCACTAAGTTTATTTCCAAGGGCCAAGATCTTACTAAGGTTCTTTCCTTTAAATCCTCCGGCACCTGAGTCTTGAGCAGTCTTTTGAGCTTTCTTCTGTGGTTGAGCCTTGGCCTTTTTAACCTTTCTTTGACTTAGCTCCTTCAGCATATCTGCAAAAGACTTCTTCTTATTTTCCTTTTTGAAGACAGTATTTTCATCTCCACCTTTTGAAGTGACCTTCTTGGCCGGAGCTTTATCCAACTTCCCAGGAGCAGGTGCCATCTTCTTAAGTTCTTGGATAGTCATCTTAGGCATGGCCACAACATCTACTTTAATGGCCTTACCGATGACTCTCATTTTTTTCGATATCGCCTTTTCTTTAGGACCAGAAAGTAGTTCCGTTCCAGTAAAGGTAAATACCAAGGCAAAGAGAAGTGCATGAATCCCTAATGAGAATAAATGGTATGGTACCGCTCTATATCCTCTCATTTCTGATCTTCAACCTCTGTAACTAATGCAATTTGATTAATATTATTCGCCTTTAAGAAAGACATTAGTCTAGCAACCTTTCCATAATCCAATTTGTAATCAGCTCTCAAAAAGAGTGTTGAAGTATTTGTTTCTACAAATTTTGAACGAATAACTTTAACTAACTCATTTCTTAGAATTTTATCCTTTCCCAGGTAGTATTCATCTGAAAGCGTATAACTGAGAATAACTTGGCTGGAATTCAAATTTACGACATTAGATTCTTCAGTCTTAGGAAGTGTCAGCTCTATCCCATTAAACATAAGAGGAGCCGTCACCATAAAGATGATCAAAAGCACAAGCATAACATCAACAAGTGGTGTTACGTTTATCTCAGAGACTGGTCCCCCGTCATTCTTATTATTTCCAAAGGCCATAATCTACTCTTTAGTTTTCTTAGCAATAATTCTCTCAACTTCATTGATAAAGTGCTCACCAAATGAAACCAGAGACTCTCTCATCTTCGCCTTACGACTACTGAATTTATTGTAGAACCATACAGCTGGAATTGCGGCCACAAGACCAATTGCCGTTGCAACAAGAGCTTCAGCAATACCAGGGGCGACAGTTTCAATTGTTGCTCCACCTTTTGATAAACTTGCAAAAGAATCAATAATTCCCCAAACCGTTCCAAAGAGACCAACAAAAGGTGTAATCGAACCAATACTTGCTAGAGTTGTAAGAGAATCGCCCATATCTTCTTCAACTTTAACCATTGAGGCATTTAATGATCTCTCTAGTGAAACCATTCCAAAGTCTTTGAAGTGATCTTTTAGCTTGATAAGATCTCCATCATTGGCATCACGCATTTTATTAAACTCTTCATAACCCGCTTCAAAAAGACGACGATATGGAGACATGGCCATAGATCGACTGTGATCATGTATCTCTTTTAAACTTGAAGAGTTATTAAAGAGGTTCATAAAATCAACATTGGCCTGATTTAAAGTTTTAAAGAAAGATGTCTTCTTAAAGATAATTCCCCAAGAAACAACTGAAGCCAGAATAAGTAGTAGAAGGTCGAGTTTTACAACAATACTCGCCTCTAGCATGATTTGAAAAATATCTAATCCCTGATGTCCGTTCATGCAGAACTCCTTTTCTTATATATAAAGTAAAAATAACCAGAGAATGCCAACATTAGGCAAAAACTGTGTAAATTTATGGAATAAAGATTTGTCTTAAATAGCGAGAACTTATTTTCCCAAACAGGATCAAAGCCCAAAAGTGTATAAAGAGGAACAACGACAACTGATATAAAGAGTAAACTCGTTGTCACAGATCTTCTAAAAAAGAAAAAGTATGAGAAGTTCAATCCCATCATAAAAAGAATAGAAAGAGGAAGATCTTTGACCATCGGAAAGCATACTAGGAAGTACATAAAGACAATAACCGAGGTATAAAGAATCTTGGCCACAGTGTAATTCTTATTACGGCTTTCTGTTTCAATAATTAAGATAATGACAAGATCGATAAGAAACGTCCCCACAATCGATGCCGTATGCATAAATAGGCGTTCAACATCAAAGAGTACATTGTCAGCAAAAAACGGTCTCGCAAAGGCCACAAAGAATAACAGATTCATCACAACCAGTGCAGTAGAATGAAAACTTGGAATCAAGTTCTTTCTATTAAAGATAATATCTTGCAAATTCTTAATTCTCCCCTCGTAGAAGAATTTAAAGAATAGAATAAGTGCAACAGATTTTGAAAAGAGATTAATTGGCCATGCCAAATCTAGAATCCAGTTCTCAATAACAATGAGTCTGTGACCTAAACGAAAATGGAAGAAGGCCACAACAGAAATTGTTATAATATGAATCAACCAGCCAAAAATATAGAATACTGGAAGTCTTAAGAAAAAATATGGAATATTCTCTTTAAGTAGTCTCATCTCACCTATTGCTTCTTCGTTGGATTAATCCAATTCATTTGCAATTCTGGCGATGGGTATATCTTGGCATAATTCTTATACATAAGATTTTCTTTAACGAGGTCATCTATTTTTTCTAATAAATTATAGTAATTTTGCCAGAACTTTTTATTGCTTTTAAAAATATTGTTCAGATGTTTTGTCACCTGATATTGCTCTTGGAAATTAAATCCAGTTTCATAAATAACTTTATCCATTTTAGAGATAAATGTTTTAATTTCTTTGGCCGGGAACTCCTGTTGATAGAAGTTACCATCTTTAAGTTTTCCTAGAAGAGTTGGGTCAAACTTTGACTGGAATTGATTCAACTTCACTCTCGTCAAGTCTTCATAGAGAAGAATTGAAATCTGTAGCTTTGTAAGATCCATGATTTTAATAAATGGTACCGATAGAATGAAGAGGTATTGATCCTTCCCTAGCGGAAGGCCAAAATGAGTCACATTCGAAGAGTTCACATAGAGAATTTTATACTTCACTCCATACTCACCCATATCTTTCAAGAAACTTCTAAAATACTCATTTAATCCATAGTCAGGTTTATGAAAGTCCCACTTTAGAATCACTTGATTCTTAACAAGCCAATATTGCGCCATAATATTCCAGAAATCTTTTTCTGCGGGTAAATTATAGAGCTGCTTAGTTTTATCTTTTTTCTGCTTCTTCTGCTTAGCGTATGTAACTTTCTTCTTTTGAACTGTCTTCTCAAGACCATCCTTCTTAAGGATTTTCTTAATATTATTAAAGTCTACAAAGTCATTT
>NZ_AUNJ01000347.1 GCF_000447775.1 Bacteriovorax sp. DB6_IX | reverse complement strand
TATACGATAGAAACTAATAGCAATAGTGATCGTTATGGAATGGTACTTGATCGTTACTCTGGCTCATATTGTCGATCAAATAATCAAGATATCAGTTATATCAGGCAGCTCCTTTAAAAACTGCTATACATAGCTGGTGCTAAAAACTATTCAAAATTAATAAAATTGAATCAAATATAGACAAGGAGCTTGAGAGCTCCTTGTTATTTCAAATAGATACCCAAAGCTAAAAATATTCATCTTGCATAAAACAGTTATGATTTATAACTGCCCAATTTCTACCTGCAATTCTTCTACTAAAAACAAGCTTGTCATCAAAGATGGCCGCTACAAACGAGCCTGTGACTCTCGAAAAATTCAGCGCTTCAGATGTAAAGTCTGTGGTAAGAAATTCTCTCGAGCGACTTTCTGTTTTGAAAAGTACCAAAAGAAGCGACGTGTGAATCATCGAATTTATCGCATGCTGTGTGATCGCTCTTCCATGAGAAGTATTTCTCGCGAACTCAATATCAACTACAAAACAGTCGCAAGAAAAGTTCAGTACCTGGCCGAAAAATCACGCAAAAGGCAGGGAAGGTTTTTGAAAAAACTAGAGAAGTCCCAAGTTCAAAATATGCAATTTGATGATCTGATAACTTTAGAGCATACCAAGATGAAGCCTCTAAGTGTAAGTCTTGCAGTAGACAAGAAACGCCGCTTTGTCCTTGGGGCGGAGGTTTCAAGGATTCCTGCCTTTGGTCATCTAGCCAAGAAATCAAAGAAGAAATATGGATTTAGGGAAAACCATCATGAGCGAGGGCTTAATCGCTTGATGGGAAAAATTTATCGAACAATAGATAGAGATGCTTTGATTGAATCTGATGAGCACAATACTTATCCAAAAATAGTCGCAAAATATTTTAGCTCACAAGAGCACAAACGCTACAAAGGAGGAAGATCTTGTGTGGCCGGGCAAGGTGAACTCAAGCGCCAGCACTTTGATCCACTTTTTACTCTGAATCATACATGCGCCATGTTTCGAGCTCACATTAATAGGCTAATCAGAAAGAGTTGGTGTTCGACCAAGAGAGTCGATATGCTGCAAGCGCATATCGACATCTTTATTTGTTTCTATAATTTGGATTATTTGGGTGGGCTTAGCCCCACGTAAGTGGAGCAGTTGTTAACCTTTAAGGAGAAGGTTGATTTCTCTTTGAATAGCATTAATTTCTTTATTGTTTAAATCTCGCTGAGCAAGCATAGTAATATTTTCTTTGAGTTGCTTGATAACAACAATACCCTTATCAAGTAAATAATTCGCATCACGCTTACGAAGAGATTTTAAACAGGTAATAGGGTAGATCTTATAGCGAATAATATGATCAACAAAGTATTCTTCTTCGGGTA
>NZ_AUNJ01000346.1 GCF_000447775.1 Bacteriovorax sp. DB6_IX | reverse complement strand
GTGCACCAGTTAATATTTGGATTAGAGAAAGGTTTTTGAAAGTAAAGTTAAGAACCTATAAAGATTCCAATGTTCTCATAAGTGAAAACTGATTATTAAGTCCCTAGAATTATTTATTTTTTCAAATTGAGAAAAATTCGATTATGACTTTCCAGCTTTTTACGTTATAGTCCGTTTGGGGAAAAAGGACATTGAATGAAAACCTTTGCTTTGCTTATCGCTCTGATGGCTGCTCCTTCCTATGCTTCTTCCGATTACATGCACTTTCTTATTGAGACAATGGATCTCTCGCGATCACCTGAAGACCTTATCATCAGGGGTGAAACAATCGCCAAGAAACTCTACATTTCAATGGATGATAATGAGTTCTTTCTCGAGCAAAACCATGATGAAAGCTTCGTGGCCCAAACCTATCTCTTAAAGAATCGCTTCTATTTTTCTAAAGATGGTCTAACATTTTCAACAGCTTTTGAAGAAGATAATATTATCTTTGAATTAGAAAAGTTAAAGGCCCGTAATGCTGATATCGAGTTATCAACAGAGCTTATAGCCATACAAGCAGATTACCTTGAGGCAAATACTAAAGAGTATAAATTCCTGGTTGAAAATATTGATATGCACTGTAAAACAGATGGGGAATTTACTAGTGATATTGACATCGCCTGTTTGAGAAATACGACAATTCTTCCTAATCACTCAAAGAAGAGTCTCATTAAGATTGAAAACCTCCTCTCGCCTAACACAAGTCAGTTTAAAATAGATTTAACAACGGAATCATTGGCCATCTTTAGTGATCGACTTGATATTAAAACCCACTCAATGATGGGAAGAATTAATGAATCGCAGTTTCAAATGTCTGAAGGTCTCCTGACATGTTTCAAAGATCCTCAACTCAAAGAAATGGACTTTGATAAAATTTTAATAGGATGTTTAAAATACTCTCGCCTTTTTGGAGCTAACTTTACATTCAGAGATAACACCATTAATGCGAGAATTTCTCATATTGATTTACAATTAGATGAAAACTCCTTGAAGATTCACTCCGATTTTTCTCAGTTCTATGCTGACCAAGAGGAAACAATTGTTCGTGGACTAAGGCTGAAGTGTCACAAAGTAAACAATAGTGAGAGCTCATTAAATGATAAAATTCTAATCAAAGGCTGCCTAAAAGAAATGAGTTTAAGTCTCTCCCAACTTGATTCAGACTCAAAACAGTATCTTGAAAAAGAAAATAAAGACCTTATCGATCTTAGTAATATAAAGAATATTAATTTTCGTATTATTGACGGGCATTTCACTTTAAAGGGAAAAACAAAGCTTCTCTTTCGTGTCCCCCTAACGCTTAAAGGTCACGTTTCCTATGATCAAAATGCTAAGGCCCTAGATTTACATGTTAGAAAAGCGCAAGTACTTGGTATATCGGCAACAAGCCTAAGCCTCTATCTTCTTAGAAAGTTTTTATCTTCTCAAAGTATTGAAATTAGGGAGAATAAGATCAAGATTAAGCTCTAGGAATGGGTTGACTACCCACTGCACCAAGTTTAGTATCCGCTTACTTAATACATTGAAAAACGGAGATATAAATGACTGAAAAAGTGTCTGAAATTTTTAATCCAGAGTTATGGGATGTTGTTCCAGGTTTTGACTTTAAGGATATTACGTATCACAGGGCCAAAGACCAAGGAACAGTAAGAATCGCCTTTAATAGACCAGAAGTTAGAAATGCTTTTAGACCTCAGACAGTTGATGAACTCTACCGTGCTCTTGATCACGCAAGAATGACTTCTGATGTTGGAGTTGTCCTTATTACAGGAAATGGTCCTTCACCTAAAGATGCTGGTTGGGCATTCTGTTCAGGTGGTGATCAAAGAATTCGTGGAAAAGATGGTTATAAATATGTCAGTGAAGATGGTTCACAAGACCCAGCTAAACTTGGTCGCCTACATATCTTAGAAGTTCAACGCTTAATTCGATTCATGCCAAAAATTGTTGTAGCGGTAGTTCCAGGTTGGGCAGTTGGTGGAGGTCACTCTCTGCACGTTGTTTGTGACATGACTTTAGCTTCAAAAGAACACGCAATCTTTAAGCAAACAGATCCAGATGTTGCCTCATTTGATTCGGGATATGGTTCAGCTTATCTTGCAAGACAATGTGGACAAAAGAGAGCAAGAGAAATCTTCTTCTGTGGATTTAACTATTCAGCTGAAGAGGCATTCCAAATGGGAATGGTAAATAAAGTCATCCCACACGATGAACTAGAAACAGAAGCTCTAAGATGGGCCAAGGAAATGAACTCAAAATCTCCGACGGCCATGAGAATGCTAAAATTCGGATTCAACCTTCTTGACGATGGTCTTGTAGGACAGCAACTCTTTGCAGGAGAAGCAACAAGACTTGCCTATGGAACAGATGAAGCTCATGAAGGAAGAACGGCCTTCTTAGAAAAAAGAGATCAAGACTTCTCTCAATTCCCTTGGCACTTCTAAACAGTGTTAGGTTTATTTCTTCTCACTATAGCATGTGCAATATGGGGTCTCGGCTTTGCCGGGACCCGTTGGACACTTATTGATTATTCTCCAATTTGGTCTCATTGCTTAAGATATGCCTTTGCAGGAGCTCTTGCTCTTCCAATACTTTTTTTTAGAAAAGGTTTTAAAGATGTAAAAGGTGCAATCATTTGCTCTATTCTTTTGATGACCGCCCTACAATTACAGACAATTGGAATTGCCCTAACAACAATGGCAAAATCAGGTTTTCTAACAGTCTTCTATTCTGTTTTTACCCCGATACTAAGCGTGATCATTTTAAAACAGAAACTGAGAAAAACATTTTGGCTATTACTTTGTGTCGCAATGTTTGGGATGTTTCTTATGTGTGATATGAAACTTGATGGATTCAATACGGGAGATCTCTTCGTCCTTGCATCCGCACTTTTCTTCTCCCTACATATTATGGCCGTTGACCACTATGCAGAAGAAGTCGATACAATTAATTTCAATTTCCTACAGTGTGTCTTCATGGGAATACAAGGAATTGCATTAGGACTCTTGATCGAAGGTCCAGTGAGTCTCTCTCCACTATTTAGCGCCAAAGCATTGAGCTTTCCCTCAAGCCTTATCGGTTTTGTTATACTTTCAATCTTCTCTTCATTGATTGCATTCTCACTTCAGATTTTCGCCCAAAAGAGAACGCCACCACATATTGTTGGGCTCGTCTTTTTGAGTGAGTCAATCTTTGCGAGTATCTTTGGAAAAGTTTTCTTTGATGAGATCATTTCAACTCAAGGATTTGTAGGAGCACTAGTCATTCTCGTGGCCGTGGCCCTAATTCCAAAATTTGCACAAATCCAAAAGCCGGCCCATACCGCTTAAGCGGCGATGGGCTGATCGAATGGAAATGTAACCAGCGCAACATTGGCCTGGATAACATCATGTACTAAATAAGAAAAATCGTACTCATCAATTCCGTTCATGCTTGCAGCACGCCAAACATTGATTAGTTTCTCATTGAATAGGTTTGGATGAAATTCCCCTTCTTGTTCAGACTCAAGATAGATCTCTTTCACTTCCTCTCTACACTGATTACGAAATGTTTCTTTAAAATTGTCGATGTCCATAATTTTCCCTCCGAACTCTTTCAATAATTATTGGACAAATTCGGGGGAAAATATGAAGAAAATAGGACTATTGTTTAAATTTAGACACTTACAACAAAGGTTAATAAATATTAACTATTGAAAGTAAGGCTCAAAAAGTTGGAAAAGAGACAATTTTTCTTGTCTCCCTGTTTTAAAGACCACAAGTAGTTTGGCCTCTTTTTAAGAGATACTTCTGGTGATACTCCTCACCTCTTACGTAATTCTTTACTTCTACAATTTGAGTGACCACAGGGTTCTCAAAAGGCCCATTGGCATCAAATTTTGCCATTGAATTCTTAGCCTTTTCGATTTGATCCTCTTGAGTATAGAAGATAACTGAGCGGTACTGAGTTCCAATATCTGGTCCCTGCCTATTTAACAATGTTGGATTATGAGAATTCCAAAAAACATCGAGAAGTTCCTCATATTTTATAAGGCTTGAATCGAATGTGATTTTAACAACTTCGGCATGATTAGTTGTACCTGTACAGACCTCTTTATAATCCGTGTCAGGAAGATCACCACCGCAATAACCGACCTCAGTTTCAATGACTCCATGAAGTTGACGAAATTTTTCTTCGACACCCCAAAAACAACCTGCTCCAAATATTGCAACTTCTGACATAATTCACTCCTCTATTGCTTATCAGCTTATTATCACCTATTTTGTGTCTATATTTAAGAACTTGTTACATATTATTTGAGTGATTATGGGAAAAAAGAAAACGCGCGCCTTTCTACAAAAGAAGTTTGAAAAAGAGCTTGAGATTAATCTAGAGAAGTCTAAAGAAGGAATTCATGAACTCATTATAGTTCTCGATCATCTCAAAGGAAATTTTAACATGGGTAAGATTATGCGCTCTGCGGAGATTTACTCGGTTAAAGAAGTGCATATCATAGGAACAAAGTTCTTTGATCCGACTCCAGCAAAAGGGGCCCTTAAAAGAGTTAAGACATACTTCTATCACTCATTTGATGAGTCTGCGGCAAGAATTAAAGAGCTAGGTTTTAGTGCCATTACTTTTGACTCAAAGGCCACTGAATATCTTAATGATTGTCAGCTTCCAGAAAAGTCGGCCTTTATCTTTGGCCACGAAGAGTTTGGACCAATGTATGATAAAGATCAGTTTGAGGCCTCAAAAGTGTTAAAGATTAAGCAATATGGACTCACTGAAAGCCTGAATGTGAGTATCGCTGCAACAATTTCAATGTACGAGTATACCAATCAACATGGTAAGGAAATTTCACAATAAATTCGCAACAATCCTCCAATCTCCTATATAATATAGTCATAGGAGAAATGGGATGGGCCAAGAAATAAATCAGATACTCTTCTCTATAATTGATATAGATCAAACCATTCGAGGGAAGGATTTTACACTACAACTAGCAAAGAACTTAGTTCGTGTTTTAGATATAAAGTATCTCCTACTAGGAAAACCAAGAGAAGACAATCCTCGAAGGATTATGACAGAGGTGGTTCTTACTGACGGTGTCTTAGATAAGAATTTTGAATATGACCTGAACGGAACTCCATGTCTGAATGTCATCTCAGGTAAGAGAGTTTGTACTCATCCTAGCAATGTTGCCAAACTATTTCCTGAAGATCTCTTACTGGCCGAAATGAAAATCGAGTCTTACTCAGGTGTCCCAATTTTAAATGAGGACAATAGCCTTGCCGCTCTCTTAGTTGTACTCAATGATAAACCTATTGAAGACGAAACCCTCTTTAATACGGTCTTAGAGTTTTGTGCTGGAAGACTTAGTACAGAAATCGCCCGTTCCCAGGCAGAAGAAAACTTAAAAAAAGAGCTCGAAAAGAGAACGCTTGAACTTAAGAAGATTAAATCAATGGCCTTCAGTTTAGAGAAGATGAGTTCTATCTCGACACTAGCGACAGGACTGGCCCACGAGATAAGAAATCCCTTAAACCTTATTACAAACTCAGCTCTGATACTCAAAGAAACTCTTTCCCAACATCAACTAGGCGAAGACTCGGAGACGATTGAAGAATGTCTTAGAATTATGAGAAGTTCAAGTGATAGAGCAACAGAGATCATTAATTCATTCTTAGCAGAAGATAAACTCGCCGAAGTAAAACCAGTATCAGAGTCGTTAATGAAAGAGATTAACCATTTCAGAACATCATATCTCGATATCAATTTTGAGCACGATCTCGAGCATGCTGAAGAGTATTACTTACCAGAAGTTCCCTTTAGAAGAATTATTTCAAACCTCTTTGCCAATGCTATTTTTGCTATAAATAAAGAGCGCCCAGAAAAGCCAATAATTAAGATTCATAGTGAACTCAAAAATAAGAAGCTTCGTATTTCTATTGAAGACAACGGTTGTGGAATAAAAGAAACAAATCTCAACAAGATTTTCGAACCCTTCTTTACCACTAAGAATGTTTCTGAAGGAACAGGACTAGGGCTCTATATGAGTTATGAAGTTCTCAAGTCATTACGCTGTGAGATTGAAGTAGAAAGTAAACTGCATCGGGGGACAACATTCACTTTAATTATTCCACAATTGAAGGGAGCTTAGATATAGAACTCAACATCAGTGGACCATGGTTTATCTTCTACATTTTCAGTCGTCACTTCATGGCGCTCTAAACTAACAAACTTATCAAGTAGTTGGATACTCTCAACCTTAGCCCCCCACGAGTTGAGCTCACTTGATACTTGTAACTCTTCTAAGAAGCGCTCCACATGTTCCCGATCCCCAACTAATGAGCATGTCACTTTATCGCGATCTTCGCGAGAGTTTGTCGCTCCGGCATCAAATCCTCTCTTCTTTGCTCCTAAGCAAAAAGTTCTTCTAAACATCACGGCCTGAACTTTTCCATAAACACAAAAGCTCTGTTTCATATATACCTCAATGACTCACTTTTAATCTTAATAACATTCCATACAGTATACACGGAGCCCATGCTGCGAGATAGGGCCTTCGGTGCTTGCCCTATCATATGAGAAGTTCAATTAGGAGATCAAAAGACTATGAAGAAATTCTATGATTCTACCGCGAAGGCAGCGAAGTACAATATTTCGTGGCAAATTCGATTTTATTCCATTCCGAAGCTTTTCTTCGCCAGCTTAATGGCAATCGCTAAAAGAATGATTCCAAACATCTTTCTCGCTACCATCAATCCCGAAGGTCCTAGAATACGAGAAATAAGAGAAGAAGATCTAAGAACTAAATAGATCACTATGAGGTTGATAAGAATCCCAACTCCAATATCCCATTTACCAAATTCTGCCCTGAGTGATATCAGTGTCGTCATTGTTCCCGCACCCGCAATAAGTGGAAAAACAAGAGGAACCATTGTCGACTTAGCATTACTCTCATCAGGTTCAGATTTAAAGATCTCAACTCCAAGCACCATCTCTAATCCCAGGAAGAACATAATTAGAGCTCCGGCAGCGGCAAATGATGTGACATCGACACCAAAGAGTTTAAGGATATTCGATCCCACAAAGAGAAAGAGGAACATGATAATTCCAGAGTAAATTGTGGCCTTCCCAGATTCAATTGAACCATGCTTCTGCCTCAAATTTATGATGATTGGAATGGCCCCAATGATATCAATAACAGAGAAGAGAATAAGAGAAACTGAGAATATATCTTTTAGAGTCAAGTTCATGGGGCGGTTTTAACTATATTTTCATTGGATGTAAATTTCTGATGAAATTTTACAAGGTTCTCATAGACTCCCCAGTCCTGAACGGAGCGAAATTTAAACCAATCGAGAGTTGTATATAACCAAATTTCCTTGAGTCCCAATTCATCACCTAACTCAACTGAAGCTTCATTAAGATAGGATAGAATTCTTAGAAGTCTGCCCTCTATGATTTTCGCCATCTTACTCTCACGTTTTGGATCAAGATTAAAAACCTTCATTTGATAAAGGAGCAGGCCTGCATCAGTTAACTCATCGACTTCTTTCATAAAGAGCTTTTCATCTAGAGAAAACTCCCTCCTAAGTACATGAGCGGCAATTATTGGTGAATCAAAAATTTCAAGTTCTCCATCGAGAAAAACTGGAACACGCCTAGTACGACTATGCTTGGCCAGCTCCTCCTGCCCCTCTTGAGACATGACATTAATGATTTGAAAGTCATAATCAGCATCATCTAAAAGAAGGCGAATTCTTCTTACAAAAGGAGAGGCCACTGACCCCATAAGTATTGGTTTTCTCATAATGTCTCCTCGCATCAAACTTGTCACAAGCTAACTTAAGTCATATATTCTGCGCTATGATTATTACAAAAGATCTTACCAAAAAATTTGTAAGTTACAAAAAGCAAGAAGGCGTAAAAGGAGCATTCAATGCTTTTTTTAAAAGAGAGCCTATAGAGAAATATGCTGTCGATCACTTTGACCTCAATATTGAGCAAGGTGAGATCATTGGGCTTTTAGGACCGAATGGCGCCGGAAAAACAACCCTGATGAAAATGCTAACAGGTATTATTGTACCGAGCTCTGGCCAGATAGAGATTGCCGGACATATCCCATGGCAAAGGGAAAAAGAATTCCGTAAAAAGATTGCTCTTGTTATGGGACAGAAATCTCAACTTTGGTGGGATATTCCCTCTCTCGATTCTTTTAAACTTCTACAGAGGTATTACGAAATTCCTGATAAGAGATTTAATGAGAAAGTGAATATGATGGGTGAACTTCTTAACGTTAAAGATCTCTTTCATGTCCATGTTAGAAAACTCTCCCTTGGAGAGAGAATGAAACTTGAACTGATGGCTTCGCTACTTCATGACCCACAAGTTCTCTTTCTTGATGAGCCTACAATTGGATTGGATCTGGTGGCCCAAGAAAATATTCGCCAATTCCTTAAGGAATATCACGCAAAACATAATATTACAGTTGTGCTGACATCACACTATATGGCCGATGTTCAGGCCCTATGCCCTCACCTTGTTCTTATCTCAGGAGGAAAGAAATCTTATGATGGACCACTCTCTAAATTTGAGAAAGTCTTAGGGCATAAGAAGTCAGTCTACTTTACTTTTAATCAGTGTATCGACAAGAATGATGAGTTCTGGAAAGACCAAGATGCTATCTTCACGGAAAACTGTGATGAAGTCGAGTTGAAGTTAGATGAACATGAGATAAGAGAAGTCTCAGCGGCCATCTTAAATAAATTCCCGGTTATTGATTTTCATACAGAGAAAATGCCTATTGAAAAGGTGATGAAGAAGATCATGGAAGACCCTGAAATACTTAAGAACGTCTAATGAATAATATATTAAAGTGGTTTCAAACAATTCGCATATCATGGTCTCGATACACTGCTTATCGACTCAACTTCTTTTTGCAAATTATTGGACCGTCCCTTGTTTTCTTCTTTATTAAGTACAATCTTTGGACGTCGATATATTCAGCGGAAGAAGGACTTATCATCAAGGGCTATAGTTTCCACGAGATGATAACTTACCATATATGGAGCTTTGTCGTAGCTCAAATAGCACAAGGACATACAGCTTTAAACTTATCAATTGATATACGCATGGGAAGAATTTCAAGTTATCTCATCTACCCATTTAATTTTTGGGAGTTTCACACGGCCTCATTTATTGGATTCCAAATTCTCCAATTGGCCATTACGAGTCTCTCTATTGGGGTATTTGTCTTACTAGGTATTATGCCTGATTTTTCGACAGCAAGTTTACTCAATGGAATCACTGCTTGTCTCTACGTCAGTATGTTCTGGTATGCCCTTCAATACTTCACGGGAATGTTAGCTTTTTGGCTAGAAGAAACTTGGATTATGCGAGTCATTCTACAGATTGTGACAGTCTTTCTTTCGGGGGCCATTATCCCACTAGAGCTCTTTCCTGAATTTTTCAGAGAGTTTCTAACGTACACTCCCTTCCCATACCTAACCTATTATCCAATTAAGATATTTATGGGCTCTCCAGTAAATATGGTGAACTTCTATGGAACAATCACGATCTGGATAGGAATCTTTGCGGCCATTAATTCTTACCTCTGGAAGCGTGGAATTAGGCTTTATACTGCGGCGGGGATGTAATGAAGTTAATTAGCGAAGCCAAACACTATCTCTCAGTTTACAGAAAATTTGTCTCGACAAGTATTTCTGAGGCAACGAGCTTTAGAACAAGTTTTATCCTCATGATTTTTATGGATACTTTCTTCTTTCTCTCTGCGCTTTTAACTGTCGACTTTATTTACGACCATGTCGCTCAAGTTGGAAGTTGGAAAAGAGAACAGCTTATGTTCTTTATTACCTTTATGCTCACTGTAGATCACCTTCACATGCTACTCTTGAGTCATAGTTTTTGGCGCTTTTCAGATGACCTGAAATCCGGAAACTTAGACTTCACTTTACTCAGGCCACTGAGCTCAATTTTCATCGTCTTTCTCAGATATTTTAAACCCTCTTCTATACCAAATAGTTTTCTTACAACAGGAACGATGATCTATTTTGGAATGAAGAATAATTTTGGAATTATCCAATGGGTACTCTTACCCTTTCTCATTATTTTGGCCTTTATCCTGCTGGCCCTCCTGGAATTTATTATTTCTTGTGCCATGTTTTGGCTGGTAGAAGGATTGGGGATTAACTTCTTAAGAATGCAGATGCAGCAGATATCGAGATGGCCGGACTTTATTTATGGCTATTTCACAAAGAAACTCTTAACTTTTGGGCTTCCAGTCCTCTTAATTGGATCGGGTCCAGTACACTTTCTTTTTGATATTAATAACTGGCCATATCTCGTTGGGATGCTTGTGGCCTGTATACTTTCATACTACGTCCTTATCTTTATATGGAATAAAGGACTTAATCATTACGACTCAGCCTCTAGTTAAAAAGGAGACCATATGGAAAACTTTATCAACTCGATTATTAAGAACCTTGAAAATAACGGCTTCCCTCAAAAGAAAGTCTCTCTTCCTACAGAAAAGATGTATGAAGTTGCAGATAATAAGGGTTTCAGTTTCAATGCGGTTTTAGAAAGAATGAAAGAAGAACACGGGATTCACTCAGAGATTGGAGCGGACAAGACAATTTTCTTTAAGCTTCAAGATCAGGCCAATCCATTTGCCGGTATGGATCAAGCTCAAATGATGAAGCAGGCCCAAGAAATGATGGCAAAAATGAGTCCTGAAGAATTAAAAAGAATGCAAGATATGCTGATGAATATGTCGCCTGAGGAAAAAGAAAACCTCATGCAAAAAGGAAAAGAGATGGGGCTTCTTTAAGAAACCCCATCCTTTGCGCAAGCCGATTATTAATTATACACGAGAGACACTCCCTCACGATCCGTATCCGTTAAAACTAAATTTAGTATATCGTTCTTTCCACCACATTGCGGATAATGCATAACAGACTTATTGTCGTAATTTGTCAGTGGTTTAAAGTTTCTATCTTCTTTACATTTCCCAGTTTCATTGTCATCAGAGATATGCTCGTGTCTAAAGCCAAGGATATGTCCAATTTCATGTCTAAGAATCCCTACAAGGGCCGACTCATCTATTGTAAAACTTGATTGATCAATAATAAGGTTTCTTTGAGAGCGCGGAGAACTTGGAAAGAATGCCCTTGCTAAATAACCTCCGTGATTTGCCGGTCTAATATCAAAGAGAATACTTTCATTTCCAGCATGGCACTCCTCATCTTGAGAAGGATCATAGACAAATTTTAAATTCCCCGTCGTCATCCAGTCCTGAGAAGCTTCCTCCATTGACGCGATGACCTGTTCTTTCTTATCTCCAAATTCGTTACTAATGCAGTACGAAAGATTAAAACGCTGTGCTTCAGACCAACTGTCAACAAGATTCCCGGCCAGCACATTTATAATTAATTTATTAACGTAATTCTTTGGCGCAAGATATTTTTCTATCTCGTTGAGGTCACTCACAGGGATATCCCCATCTACAATATGGACTCCACCTTTAAATGGTTCCTTAAAAACAGTCACTTGAGCATTAACTAATAGCGACATAAATAGCGATAAAACGAATACTGTTTTTTTCATAATTCCTCCCTGATGGAGAAAACGATATTTCGTATAGAATCAAAAAGCATCTTACACGTTCTTACACGGCGCAATTACTGTCATAAGTCAAAAATGACAGTTGTAAGAAAAATTAAGCTCTATCCTTTTGCATTATAGTGACGACAGACATACTTTATATGCCTTATGAGTTACACGAGCGAGCTTTTAAACACACATTTAGAACTGAGAAAACAGAGAAATATCCATTACTCTCTCAGGGCCTTTGCTAGAGACCTGGATGTTAATAGGAACTCTCTTTCTAAATCAATGTCTGATCAGGCAAAACTTGGTCCGAAAAGTTGCGAAAAACTCAGAGAGGCCCTTGAGCTAAATGAGATCGAATATCTCAAACTTCTTTTTGATAATGGAATTCGATTTGCGGATGAGGCCATTAAAGAGATTGACCCAAAAACATTTGAGACAATTAATAACCTCAAAAATTTTACGATACTCTCTCTTTTACAAAATCACTCTATAAACTGGACTGTAGATGAAATTCATCAAAGAGTTGATTTCAGTTTGGATGAAGTAAAGAAAATTCTCAATGGGCTTGTTGAAAAAGAGCTTCTTGATTATGACGGTAAATACTTCACTAGAGTCTATGAAACTTTTAGAACGACCAGCAATATTTCAAGCCAGTCGATTCGATCATTTCACAGGGAAAACTTAGAAAGGGCCATCGACTGCATCGAAAATGTAGATATGGAACTTAGAGATCTCTCAGCGATCTCATTTATAACGACGAAAGACAACATTCCTAAAATCAAGGAAGAGATCAAGAATTTTAGGAGAAAACTTGGACAACTTGCTTACGATAAGCAGGGAGAGGATGTTTACAGTGTATCAATTTCACTACACCCACTTACGAAATCTCATAAAGACGCTAGTACTTTTAACAAGCATTAGTACTTATGCATTTTTAGGAGCAGATGAAGTTGGAAATGGAGCTGGGCTCTACGAAAATATTGTAGCTAAGGCTTGGGTTAACCTTCCAACAACAATCAAGAGACATCTAGAGAATAATTCTGATGACTATGGAAAGATTGAACTTTACGAGCTAGATCGTGTTCTTCCTGAAATCATGGAGAAGACGAGAATCGTATACTTTCCTGAGTCGGATTACTTCTTCACAGATGGTGAATATCGAATTGCCATGACGTTTAATCGTATTGGTGCCAATATCTTTATCAATTTAGATAAACTCTACTCTATTCCTTCACATCAAGCCCTTGAAGTCATTACGAGCTTACTTATTCATGAGCTACTTCATCAAATTGGTGTAGAAGATCACTTTATAGCAGATAAGATCGGCCACTTAGTGGCACAATCAATTACGATTCTTCCATCGACATACTTTCTGAATATGCCTGATACAGATGATCGTATTTCTGTTTACAACCTCCCATCGGGAAGTCCAATTGTTCACCTTATCAAAAGAGGTGTTGCTAAAGATTTAAAACTTCCAATGGAAGAGCTAGAGTGTGAAGACTTCATTCTCTATAATATGCATGAGGTAAATGGGAGTATTCAATCATCACTTCTGATGAGGTGCTCTGATAATAAGCAAGTTGTAGATAATTTCATTATTTTTTAAATTGATTTCAATACTAAACACTGGCCTCTTCATCTAGACCTTCTAGATCGAAGAGGTTTTTCTTTTTGAGCTTCTTCATAGACTTTTTGACAAGGTCCTCTAACTCAAGCTCATCCATTCCTATTGCCCCTTTAAAACCAGGAAGCTTACTTGCCTCATCAGAAAAAGTGAGTGCAAGACGAATCGCCTTTCTTATATTCTTCTTAGAATATTTAAGCTTATCTAGGGAGAGGTTTTTCTTTAGATATTCCCCCCAATAAAACTCAGCAAAAGGTATGTCAGATTTCTTATAGGCCCCACTCTTTCTCACAAGCCAAGAGAGTCCTCTAAAATAGTCTTCTTCAAGACCTCCCACTGATAGAGGAAGCTTATGAAAAGGCTTTATCTCGCCGTTTGAATGTTTTAAATAGGTCAGCTTATTGTCTTTCATCAATTCTACAAATTCTTCATCAGAAAGATCCTGAGGATTAACCTCATCAAACTCTACTTTTTGAAAGTAAATCTTTATCTCTTTAGCATTGGCACCAAATTTTTCACTCAACTCGCTCTTGAGCTCAAAGAGTGATCGAGAAAAATGATGACGGTCAATAATATACTTCATACCATTTGGCCCTAAGACATAAGGAATAGGCTTTTCTTTTAAATAATTAAGAAGTTCATCAAAACTTAAATTTCGAATCTCTCTTTTTCGATTAATAACGCCTGGTCTTCCATAGAGAAATTGAGTGACTTGGATCTGCTCATCAAAAGTGGCAAGAGGCTCTGTCCTCTTGGCGCCAAAGTAATAAGACTTCTCTTTAGGAAATCCATTAATCGCGCTAAAGCAACCCATATGACTAACAGAAGAAGGGTTGCGCTTAATAAACTTAAGTCCATTTTGAGAGCATGAGCTAAAAGTGATGAGTATGAGAAATGTCCAATGTTTCACACTAAACTTATCGGCTATAAAGGTAGAGAAGTTGAATGGTCTACGAGACAAAAAAACCCCTATTTCTAGGGGCTTAAGGATTATTTTGAATTTCTTTTCATGAAGTTTTTAAAACGTGCGATTTGCTTTCTCGCCTTTTGCAAGCTCTTTCTTTGGTTCTTTGAACTAGACGCTTTAGACTCACCGAGTGCCGTTACCTTACAAGTCACTCTGTCGTAAACAATGATATCAAGCTCACCAATTGTTCTCTTACCCTTAGCATATGTATATTCCACACCAGAACCAATAGTAAAATCTTTCTTTGGATAAATATTTGTTAATTCCTGAAGATAGTAGCGAGAAAGGATTTCAAGAACAGCACCAACATTTGGTCTCTTAATATTTTCTCTCTTCGCAACCTTAGAAACATAAGCAAGGTAAGCATTCATTTGCTCTTCTCTATCATAGAAAGAAACTTCAATCTCACTTTCAAAAGGAGCTTTACCTGCCATCTCAGCAAAAGGACGATCCATATTTAAGTAAAGATCTTTTGAACAGGCCTTGTTAACCATCCCTCTCTCAACTTCAAGAGCACACCAGATATCATCGACACCTTCTCTAGAAATTGGAAAACCATATGAGTATCCGTGCTTCTTAGCATCTTGAACTCCAAAGAAGATATACTTTTGAATATTTGTAAATCTCTCAAAGTTCCATGTTGGACAGTCTTTATCAACATAGTTATTTATCTGATTAAAATGTGTTTTTGAATTAGATGCAGAAACTGCAAAAGATAATGATAATAAGGATACAAGAAGTAGCGACTTCATGAACTCTCCAATTAGAAAGGGTTAAAATCGCATTAGTTGTAACAAATAAATTATATAAGTCCAACTTATAAAAAATACGTATCTATCTGATATAACGTACTATTGTTATTATTTCTCTATAACAGAAAGCGTAAATTCAGGATGATACTACTGAATTAAAACAACATCTATTGGATTACATGAAGCATCAATGACAACCTCAAAAGTCGCATTCTCAGATGTCATTTGATCTTCAGACCACACAAGGTAATTAACATCAAAGAACCCATCTCCCAGATACTTCACATCGTAATTAGAGTAACCTTCAATTGATGAAAGCTTACCACCAGAAGAGAGAATCTCACTCTCCACAGAGGCCAAAACATGACTCTCACAAGCACTATAACCACTTGCGAATGATGTTAGGGAACTTAAAAGTGCCAAAGCGACAACTAAAAAATTTCATCTAAAACTCCTTATTAAGAGTCTTTTTATTGAATACTGATGCTTCTGACAAGAAAATCTGAACTAGTATGGAATTTCTACCTTGTCTTCTGTATGCCAATAGAGGCCAGTATGTGAGAGATCAAACTTTTGAATATCTTCGAGGATATTCTGTGCTGATTGAGCTGTTGTAATATTCCCCATTCCATTTGTCATGTCAGTTTGAACATAACCAGGATGGAAGAGAAGAACCGTAATCCCAAGGGATGAAAATTCCTTAGAAAGAGTTACGGCCAAATTATTCAAGGCCGCTTTTGAAGCACGGTAACCATAATAGCCTCCAGTATTATCTTGAGTAGAACCCATGATACTAGAGATAAAGACAATCTTTGCTCCATAACGAAACTTCTTTCTCATTCTATGAACAAGAGCAACCTGTGAAATTGCATTCACCATAAATTGCTGAGAGAGTTTCTCTAACTGTAACTCTTCTTCATTAGTAAAACCAATACCTGCATTCAAAATGGCAAGATCAAACTCACCTTCTAGCGCATCACTCTTTTCCAAAAATCCCTCTTGAGAAAAGTCATACCCAGCGTGAATAGTGAGAGGGAGCTTATCTAGGTCTTCGCTTCGATTTCTTTGTAAGCAATGGAGTTCTACTCCCTCACGACCAGAGAGCTGGGTGGCCAGTTGTAAACCAATTCCTCTATTTGCACCAGAAAGTAGAACGCGCATTAATTAAGGCCCCAAAGTGGTTTTAAGATAGCAAGGCCATCTCTTCTAAAATCGATATTAACGATTTCTAAACCATGCTCATTCAATGAAGACTTAAAACTGTCGCTGATATCGCAGTTTTGCCAAACACCGATAAGAACATTGTACGAGAGTACGACTTTCTTTCGAAGATTGTCTTGAGGTGTTTCAAACTTATCTTTCATAATAGTCGCAACACTATCAATTAGCTTTGCGAGACCTTTTCTATAATTGAGAAAAACTTCTTCCGAAACATTTCTCTCTAAAACAACTGGTGCCTTAGATGCAAGTTTGAGAAGAACTGGTCTTTGAACAAGAGATTCAACAAATTCATTGAGGAAGCTTTCAACCTGATTAGATTCAAAGCGAAATGACTTTGCCCACTCGTGAAATAAACTGAGAAGGACGGCCAAGAAAAGCTCTTCCTTCGTTTCAAAATATGTATAAACAGTCCCTTTTGCTACACCTGCTTGTTTGGCAACTTCACTAATTGAAGGAAGCTTCTCAAAGTTCTGGTTTAGCAACTCAAAAGCGGCCTTAATAATCATTCCTCTTTTAAGTTCTTTTTCCTCGAGACTAGTTGATCTTATCTTTCCCATTAACAGCCCTAGACGCTCAACGCGCCGCAATTTAAATTTCAATAGATTTTCAATAACTATAGCACTTTCTGAAAAGATTTGTAAAAGCGCCATTTTAAATACTGGAAATCTTTGATAACAATGCCTTATGAATAAGTATTATCTTGTGAAACTTTCATATAACGGCATTCGCTATTTTGGTTGGCAAAAACAGAAGCAATTTCCCTCTGTCCACCAGGCCTTTGAAGATGCCCTAAAGAAAGCTCTGCCACAAGAAACTGAATTTCACACGATTGGCGCGAGTCGAACTGATGCTCGTGTTCATGCTCTTGGACAAGTCGTAAGAGTCAATCTTACCGATCTAAATCTTGAGCCCGCAGAGCTAAAAAAGATTTTAAATCAAAACCTTCCCTTTGATATTCGAGCTGAGAATGTCATTAGAACCCATAGCTATTTCAAGGTCATCGCATTTGCAAAGGATAAGGAGTATCTCTATCTCTTTCAAAATAAAGCAGAAACAAGGCCTTGGATGTTTCCCTACACTGTCAACTTTGAAGAAGAATTAAATTTCAATTTAATGGCCGAGGCAGCGAAACTCTTTGTCGGTGAGTATGATTTTAAAAATTACTGTTACCGCGCAGAACACGTCTCCAATACAATTAGAAAAGTATATGAATGTGAGCTCATTGAACAATACCAAATGGATCTCGATGGTATTCAGATTAAATCACATGCCCTAAGAATTCGAGGGGCGGGATTTCTCAAGCAAATGGTCAGAATAATAATGGGAACCCTAGTCCAAGTTGGAAATGGGACTGTTACTATTGATCAAGTAAGACAGAGTCTTGAATTTCCTCAGAATAGACAGAAGCTTGGCTTTATTGCTCCACCTCATGGACTCTTCTTGCATTTTATAAAATATCCTCAGAAGTATATGGATCTCGAGCTTTAGTAGAGCGTATAGCCCTTAGCACGATTGAGATACTTTTTAGGAACATCAATTCCAAACTTCTTTGCTGATTTTAAATTTAAAAATATCACAGGAGGTCTTGGAATCTGACTTGGCATTAGTCTGATATCCCTTCCCTTTAAAATATCAACGACAATCTTCGCTGCAATTTCCCCATGAAGCTTTACATCTGGGTGAACATAGTAAATGGCGCCGGCCTTGACCGACTGCTCTGAAGTCGCAAAGAGAACTGGCTTACCTGAAATTTTCTCTATCCATCTCACATAAATGGGATTCACTCCTAATGGGCCATCTGGAAGAATAAAATAATCTACCTCATCTTTCATTTTTTCGACTTGCCTTTTAAAATCTGAAAGAAGCTTTTTTAATTCTAGTTGATTATTACCTGGATAGTTGATCATACTCGCAGAAAATGAATACTTTCCATGTCTATCAAAAAAAGATTTCCAGCTCTTAAAGGAACTTATCTCTGAGGGATAAGAAGAATAAATCATCCCAACTCGGTCGTCTTTTTTTCCGATAATCTCATGAAATAACTCACCTCTGACATCTCCTTCATAAAGAAGATACGCTCCAGCAATATTCTCTCTTTTAGAATTTTCAAGATCTGCGACAATCCCAGCATCAACAGGATCAAAGACTGTAAAATAAACTTGTGGAATATTCTTTTCTCTTAGATAGGGTCTTGCTATTGCCGTTGCCAGAGTTGCATTCGTGACAACCACATCAGGAGAATGCTGGATAATATAATTCTCAACAAATTCTTTAATCAGCTTCGGATTACCGCGTCCATTGAACTGAATAATATCCACATTACTAGGATTAATTCCCTGCTCTTTTAAAGAATTAAAAAAGTGCTTGATATGGCTTCGAACGAGGTTAATCTCAAATGATCGAATAAGGACAATTTTCTTTCGCTCCTTTTGGCCAAAGCAGCTTAAACTTAGTAGGAGCGATATAATGAGTAAAATTGCTTTCATCGTCTCTCTTATTCTACTTCGCTAAGAATAAGAGAGTTTGTATTTACTATGAATATTTCTTAATATTAGGCATTCTCTTTTGATTTTAGAGCAGGTTTCTTTTCTGGCCCCATCGGGATAAAGACTCGACAAGCATGGATATCCTGCTTTTCAGCTTCAGCTCGTATGCATTTCATCTTTCGACCAATTCTCTTTTCATAACGAATGCCATCCTCTCTTTGATGATAAGATACTTTGGCAAGATCTAGGCGCTCATAGAGATATTTGGCTATCTTTCCTTCAGTATAGAGATGCAATCTATTGTCTACGACTTCCAGCTTTGCCACTCCCTTTTGAGGTTCAAGCTTCAAGTACTCCATAAGACTTCCTTTTCCATAGTCATGGTCAGACCAATAGGAGCTAAGTTCCCCCTCACCAAGATTTTTAATATAGAAGTGGCAGTGATAAATCCTGTCTGGTTCACGGACACAAAATATGTGCTTATCATTTTTAAAAATCAGCCCGTGGACCAAATCTGCGTTGGCCCTTTTAACAGGGAGTCGCCTAAAAATTGCTTTTGCAACCTCTTGATCCACGATCGATAATTCTGAAGCGTGGGCAATAATTTTGACGCCAGATATGGCATTTGAAGAACCATCCTCAACAGGGTTCTTTGCATAGGTAGGATTTTGAAAAAAGAAAGGAATTAAGATTAGATATTTTAACATTATTGCCACCTCCTCAAATGGAGTATGACAGAACTATTTCAAAACTTCACTAGGGCCGACCACAAATGACGAAGAGTTAACAACTAGTTTACATTAATAACTCTAACTCATTGATTATTCCAAATCATTGATCCCATAGATTTTGATAAAGTCTTGATAGATCCAGAAAATGGACCAATCTAATGATGTAGCAGAAACATAATCAGGATGACCATTATCCCTTGCTAATCTTTTTAATTCTTCAATATGAGACGTATTCTCTTTTAGGTATTTTAGACCTTCTATAATAGCTAAGAGATGTTCGTAGTAATCCATCTTCTCTTCTTCATTTAGAGTTAATAGCATAGGTTTCTTATCAATATAGAGATGTATCTCATCTATTGGAGTGAATCCAAATCCTAAAACTCCTCGAAGAATAAGATGTGGTCGAGATTTTACTATCTCCTTAAATAATTCAAGATTGTCCTTTGTTCTATACAACTCAGAAAGAAGATAGAATAATTCTGTTTCACCATCATATTTCAAAAGAACTTCTTGAATACGTCCCTCAGTAAGCGCTCTTTCTAGTAGTCGTCTTCTATTTGGGCGAGACAAAGAATCAATATCGACACTGAGATCCGTTTCGACTTCGGGTGGTATAAACCTTGTCTCAAGCTGATTCAGGATGGTCCTTCTCTTCTGTGTAATCTGAATAACTTCTGCTCTTATGCGATCAAAATCCTTTGCCTTGTTAACCAAATCTATCAAGTGCCCTTTTTGTGAAATAAAGTTAAGGTTCTCATCGATAGCTAAAAGAGAATTGAGATCGACTCTATTTGGTTTGAGAATAAATCTTTCAACAAGATCTCTATTTTCTAAAAAATTCTTCGCACCTAAAAGAGCTGTATTTGATTTAACATAAGTTGAATAACCAATATCACCATCTAGATAACGCTTATCTTCTTCACAAAAGTGCGTATCCATAAGATCTCTCTTTCGCAAGTATGTATCAGAGTGCCCAAGAATAGCTCCACTTAGATGCCCTATGATTTTGCCCTCTTCACTAAAAAGTGGTGACCCAGAATCTCCAGAGAAAACATTTAAATTAGTATGCATAAAAATATTGAGTTCACTGCTGGCCACAGGGTACGTAATCACCTTATTGACGACTTCCCCTGAAGAATACTTTTGCAAGACTCCTCTTGAGTGGCCATACTTAAAAACTTTATCCGAAACTCTAGGGTCTTTTCTCTCAATTTCTAAACTTGGAATATGCTCAGCATTTGAAACTTTTAATATTGCGGTATCAAATTCATGATAAGGACTAAAGTAAGCTAATTCATCACAAGCAATGACCTGTTCTCTATTAATGATAAGATCACCTTGCTCATCCTTTTTAAGAATTAAGTCACTTTTTAATCCAAAGACTATTTTATGATTTTGACAAAAGCTCTTTGCTTCTTCGAAATTGCGACCAATACAGTGGCCCGCTGTGGCCACAAGGTTTGATGAAATCTTAAAGAATGTACAATCGGTATAAACATCTAAATTGTAGAACTCTTCTGTTTGACACATATTTGGAATCTTACCAATTCTCAGAAGCTTAATCTGATCACTTTTAACATCAATTTCAACTAAGTCATCATTCGTGATAAGCGCCCCAATTGAACGGGGAATCCCCTCATTTGCTAAGACACTAAATGAAATGAATAGAAATAGAAAAGCTCTCTTAAACAATGGATATCCTTATATAGAAATTAAATATTTTAATGCAGATTTGATGCCAACCAATCCTTTCTAACTAGCTTAAATCCTATTGAGCAAACGTCTTATTTCATGAGATTGCAAAATAAATGAACACTTCTCACCTTCTCTTTTCTAAAAAGGCCGGCTATAGTGATTACATGAAAAAGAAAGACCTTATTATTACTGGACCAAAATCTCAAAAGAAAGTATTCCTCTTCGCACATGGTGCTGGTGCCCCTATGGATAGTGACTGGATGAACGACGTGGCCGATGCCTTGGCGAGAGAAGGAATTAAAACAGCACGTTTTGAATTCCCATATATGGCCGAAAGAAGAGAGACGGGAAAAAAACGCCCGCCTAATCCTCAAAGAATACTTTTGGAAACTTGGAACGAAGTCTTAGACTTATTTCATGATCATGAAGTTTATATCGGTGGAAAGTCTATGGGCGCTCGAATGGCTTCTCTTATCGCTGATCAATCGACAGTGAAGGGTCTAATTTGTTTAGGCTTTCCTTTCTATGCCCCAGGAAAATTTGATCCACTCGATCCCAAAGGTAGAGTTGCTCACCTTGCCAAGTTAAAAACTAAGACACTTATCTTTCAAGGAGAAAGAGACTCAATGGGAGATAAGGAAAATATTCCACAATTCGCACTTTCAAAGAAAGTTAAAGTACATTGGTTAGCAGACGGGGATCACTCTCTAAAACCTAGAAAGAAGTCTGGATACTCACTTGAAGAACATATCGCTCATGTTGCTAAAGAGATTTCAAAGTTTATGAAATAATTTGGAATTCGTTGTTGGCAAAGTGTTAAAATTGTTAATATAATTTTATTATTCATGATAAAAAATAACTTAAGACTTCTAAATAGTTTCTCACCTTCATTGATTAATTTTATTATCAAATCTCAATATATTTATAACAGAAATAATTATACAAATAGACCGAGTCTTCAACAGGATGTTGTTGCGTCGGTGGCGCAGGATGCGCCATTTTTTTCTTATTAAACTCATATGAAATCATTCTACAACTACACCCTCAATGAATTGGAAGATTTAGTTACTTCAATTGGTCAAAAGAGTGCTCATGCAAGAACTCTCTTTACCCAAGTATATAAGAAGCAGATTGATTCATTTGAAAATATTGAGAATATTTCTCTTGAGTTAAAAGAGTACCTCATAAAGAATATCAGCTTGGAGCTGCCCAAGGTTGTTAAAGAGCAGGTATCAACGGATCAGAAGACTGTTAAATTTCTCGTTCAAATGAATGATGGTAGAACAGTTGAAACAGTTTTAGTCCCATTCGAAAAGAAATACACTATTTGTATTTCCTCCCAAGTTGGTTGTGCTATGAAGTGTAGTTTTTGCTTTACAGGAACCCAAGGCCTAACTCGCCATCTCGATTCCACAGAGATTCTTGCACAATATGTCCTCGCATTTAAGTGGCTAAAGAAGAATATGCCTGAAAAGTCAGCACCACCGAATATTGTCTTCATGGGACAGGGAGAGCCTCTTCACAATATTGAACAAGTGAAGAAGTGTTTAGGTATACTTTTTACCACTGAAGGACTTCATCTTGGTCCAAGACAAGTCACTCTTTCAACAGCGGGTTATCTACCAGGATTAAGAGACTTTAATGATCTTATGGGTATAAACTTGGCCCTTAGTTTTCACTCGCCTTTTGATGAGCAACGCAATGAGCTTATCCCATTAAATAAGGCCTATCCCCTTTCTGAAATCATCAAGCAGTTAAAGACTATAAACCTGAGAAAGAGACAATTTCTCACCTTCGAGTATCTTATTATCAAAGATATGAATCATTCTCTTGAGCATATTGAAAGGATTAAAGAATTGCTGACGGGGCTACCAGTCATTTTCAACCTCATCCCTTTTAATGAGTTCCCAGGATCTCCTTATAAGAGGCCCTTAATGAAAGATGTTGAATGGTTTAAAGAACAATTATCAGAAAGCGGCTTTCACACTATGGTGAGAACAACCAAGGGTGATGATATACTTGCCGCTTGTGGTCAACTTAATACGAAATAACATTCTTTTTTTCTCTGTTTTTAAATTTTTAAAAGGTGCTAAAATATAGCTATGAATGAAATTGTCTTGAAGGACGATGACCTTCCAGAATATTTATCAACAACACTTAACGAATTTATATCTCCTCTAAAAATCGCATACTTTACTGCGGCCGATGAGAATTTAAATTTTAAGTGTATATTTAGTAATACTCCCCTATATAAAAAGGGGGACTCGTTACTCAGTCTACTCATTAACTCCAATTCTAAGAGTTCTCCTCACCAAGGGAACAATTCTTGAAGATGAGTTAATAGAAGAAATATTTGCAAAGCATAATAATCAAATGAGTTATATACTCGATTGGTCTGAAATAAAAAAAGCACTCATATTTGATGTCGAGGATCTTGATTACTTTGAAGACCAAACACTAGTCAAGGAACTGATTAAAAATCGTGAAAGCTTCCTTCA
>NZ_AUNJ01000345.1 GCF_000447775.1 Bacteriovorax sp. DB6_IX | reverse complement strand
AAAATATTCACCATTAAAAATAAACCAATACGTTTAAACACCTCATTCTCCTTAAAATAGTGTTACCTATATAATGGATTCAAATAGATTTTAGTCAAGATTCTTTACAAAAAACTGACATTAATTCTAAAGACTTGCACCACTTCTACCGAAGATATCAATAACTTAGAATCTCTACCAGAACAAGATATGCTTAAGAAAACCTTATCAACAGGCGAAATTATTTGGAATTGTGTTGTCTTTGCAGCAGTCGTTATTACTGCGCTTGAGGCACCGTATAGTTTTACCTTTGGCACAAGGATCCAAACTTGGCAGCTCTGGTCAGACTTCTTTATCTCGTTCATCTTCCTCTGTGATGTTGTCTATCAATTAAGGCAAAAGGCCAAAGGAAGAGTGCAATTCAATACCAGACAAGAAAAGTTTAATTGGTGGTCGCTATTAGCAGTTGATCTTATGGCCTCTATCCCATTTGATATTATTAGCTACTCTCTTGGTGGAGTTACTGGTGTTCCATTTCTCAATCTCTTAAGGCTTTTAGACTTGTCAGAATTATTCGTATCATTCAGCTCATGGGTCAAATGACGGTTGTTCCAAAGTCAGTTAGAATGAATATCTATGTGATCACATTTATCATCGTTGTACACTGGGTCAGCTGTGGTTGGATTCTCATCAATCCTATCGGTGCTGAAGATCAAACCTCATACTACATAAAGGCCATTTACTGGACAGTCACAACTCTAACCACAATCGGTTATGGTGATATCACTCCAACCAATAATATCGGAAGACTCTATACAATGGTTATCATGATCTTAGGTGTTGGTGTCTACGGTATTGTAATTGGTAATGTCACGAGAATGATGGCAGCTGGTGATCGACATAAAGAAATGGCCAGAGAAAGAATCTCTGATCTCCAGGCCTTTATGAGATATTATAATATTCCGGAAAGATTGCAGCAGAATGTTTCAAGCTACTATCAGCACCTCATTACAAAGAGACTCACTGACAATGACAACAAGATTATTAGTGATCTTCCACAAGCACTTCAACAAGAGCTTCAAATCTATATGAATATTAAACTCATTAGAAATATACCTATCTTTAAAGATTGTTCTCAACAATGTCTTAAAGATGTAGCAGGCTCATTAAAACAGCGCTACTTCGGACCGGGACAAACAATCATCAATATTGGTGAAGTTGGACAAGAAATGTATATTATCGGTCACGGTATTGTTGAAGTTATCCTAAAAGATGGAAACACTGTCGCTACCCTTCATGAGAATCAATTCTTTGGAGAAGGTGCCCTTGTCCGTGAGACAAAGAGAAATGCCAATGTCCGTGCCCAGAGTTACTGTGACCTCTATCGTCTCGAAAAAGAGGACTTTGACGAGATTATTGCAAGGCATCCAGAACTTCTCGAGTCAATTGAACGTGTTGCTAATAAGAGATCAAGCGATAGACGCGCTCCACGTACTCCTGCACCGCAAAAGTCCTAGCTAAGACCCCATTTATTTGCTAGCATCTATGCCTAATGGAGGTAAGAATGCTGAATTCTCAAGTAGCAAAAGAAGTTATTGACTACGCTCTTTTAAGAGGTGCTGACTTCGCCGAATTATTTGTCGACAAACAGACATTTGAAACATTTGGAATGAAGAGTTCCGAAATAAACGATATCCAAACAGGTATTAACTTTGGAATCGGAGTAAGGCTTTTCTATGGAACAAAGGTTCTTTACGGATACACAAACTCAACGAATAAAGATGATCTGATTGAAATCGTAAAATCACTTAGTGCAAAAGATCTTCGTGATCCGATGACAACACTGAATTCATTTGATTATACAAAATATGATGACAGACATCCTGTCATTCAGGGGCTGCTCGATAATATTAGTCTTGAGCAGAAACTCCCATTTCTATTAGAGCTTGATAAGCAAACAAGAAGTATCTCTGATAAAATTGAGCAAGTCACAGCAGGTGTTTCTCAATACCTTCAACAAATTGAAATTTTCAACTCAGAGGGTCTTCATACAAGTGATATGAGAAACTATTCAAGAATCCGCGCCACGGCCATCGCCAAAGACGGAAGCGTACAAGATACTGGTTCTTACTCTCCAGGTGCCATGATGGGCTGGAACTTCATCCAGGCCATGGATCCCAAAATGATCTCTGAACAAATTGCTCAAGAGGCGCTAGTTAAGCTTAAGGCCGAAGCATGTCCGGCAGGAGAAATGCCAGTTGTCATCGACAATGGATTTGGTGGAGTTATCTTCCACGAAGCTTGTGGCCACTTACTGGAGACAACTTCAGTGGCAAAGAAGGCCTCAGTCTTCCACGATAAACTTGGAGAGATGATTGCCTCAAGTGTTGTTTCAGCTGTTGATGATGGAACATTAGAAAACCACTGGGGATCAATTAATATTGATGACGAGGGAATGCCTTCAAAGAAAACTCAGCTTATTAAAGATGGAAAACTGACAAGCTTCATGGTTGATAAACTAGGGGCCATGAAAACAGGTTATGAGAGAACAGGATCAGGGCGTCGTGAGTCTTATAAATATGCTCCTACATCTCGTATGAGAAATACTTATATTGAAGCTGGTGATTCATCTCTTGAGCAAATGATTTCATCAGTAGATAAAGGTCTCTACTGTAAGAAAATGGGTGGAGGTTCTGTCTCTCCTGGAACAGGTGAATTCAACTTCGCGGCCCAAGAGTGTTACCTAATTGAAAATGGTAAAATTTCAACACCTGTAAAAGGGGCAACACTAATTGGTTCAGGACCACAATCTCTTAAAGAGATTAGTATGGTAGGAAATAATCTCGACTTCGCGGCCGGTGTCTGTGGTTCAGTCTCTGGTGGTGTTTTCGTGACAGTTGGTCAACCTGCGATCAAAGTCGATAATATTCTTGTTGGAGGTGGTAAGTAATGAAAGCTCTCATCGATAGAACAATTGATATGGCAAAAGAGATGGGTGTTAATGATATTGATGTTATCATCTCAGCACAGAATAACTTCTCTCTCAAAGCAGAAAAGGGTGACCTCTCTGAATATAAGAAGGCCAACTCACACTCTCTCGGAGTCAGAGTAATCGTGGATCAAAAAGTAGGAACAAGCTTCACAGAGGCCCTAGATGAAGATTCTATTAAGCAAACGATTCAAAGCGCTGTGGCCAACTCAAAATTTGGAAAAGTGAATCCACACGAAAAGATTGTAGCGGCGAAAAACCATATTGATGATGTCAACAAGAAGGCCAATAGTGATTTTCAACCAGAAGTTGAGAAGATGATCGAGCAGGCACTCTACCTTGAAAAGGGTGTACTTGAGAAAGAAGAGCTTGCTGACAATGCTCCTTACAACGGATTAGTTGAAGGCGAAGTTCAAGTCTATATCGGAAACTCAAATGGTGTAAGATGTAATCACAGATCAAAGTACTATAGTTGTTATACCTCTGCCCTATTAAAAGATGGTGACAAGAATGCCATGCACTTTCATTCTGATTTAAAAAGAGATTATAGGGAGCTTAATTTTGAAGCCTGCATTGATGAATCAATCCAAGTAGCAAAGAATCTCTTAACAGCAGAGCAAATTAAAACGGCAAAATATGATGTCATGTTTAAGACAGACCTTTTTCAGGAAATCTTTGAGTCTTTTAAACTCATGTTTTCGGCAAAGTCAGTCATCGATAAGGTCTCACCTTGGAAAGATGAAACAGGTAAACTTGTAACTTCAGAAAAGCTCACATTCATTGATGATCCATTCTATGATGATGGCTTTGATGTTGTTCCATTTGATTCAGAAGGTTTTAAGAAACAAAGAAATACACTTGTTGAAAATGGTGTCCTAAAACAATTTATTCAAAACTCGGCCACAGCAAGTGAGCTTGGAATGGAGAATAATTACTGCGCCTCAAGATCATCAAAATCCACATTGGGAGTTGGACTATCAAACTTCATCATTAGTGAAGGACCGGACTCAGAAGAGCTTCTAAAGGATAAGAAATTTGTCGAGATCATCAAGGCCCAAGGACTCCACTCAGGAATCAACCCAATTAGTGGTGATTTCTCACTTGGTGTTTCAGGTAGAGTTTGGGAAAATGGAGAAATCACAAAGTATTTCAAAGATGTCACAGTTAATGGAAACTTCTATAAGATGCTAAAAGAAATCTCTTTCGTAGGAGACAAACTTCATCACTCAGATGATAAAACATTCTTTTGCCCAAAAATTATTTTCTCTAACTTAGCAATCGCTGGTAATTAAAATTCAAAAAATATTAAGTAGTGGGCGTCCTTTTGATTTAACAAGAGGACGCCTTTACTAACTCTTCTCGCTCATTCTTTGAAGGAATATACTTCTTACTTATATAGGGACTAACTCTCTTTCTATCAAAATAGAACCCACCTGGAACAAGTGAGGACTTAGTTAAGCAAAGCCAAATTATTGTATCTGCACCTTGTTCTGGAGATCTCAATCGTTTATTCATTAGTGAAACAAAACCAGGCAAGGCCCCATCTAGGCCACTGGTTTTCACCCAGCCAGGATGCATTGAATAGATTGACCAGTCTTTCCATTGAGAAAGGCCCACGAGCTCTTCAACAAGTGTCACCTGCGCCCTCTTAACATTAGCATAGGTGGCCACCTTATCATAATGATCAGTGCTAAGAAGATTTTTGAGATCAAGCTTTTTCAGATACATACCACCAGAGCTAACCCAGATAATTCGAGTATGCCTATCGATAAGTTCTCTGTGTCTTAGTAATTCCATAAGTTTTAAGTGGCCGATAAGCTGAGAGGCCGCTTGAAGCTCGACTCCACTTTCGTTTAGGGTATATTGTGACGGCATGGCCCCAGCATTAAGAACTAAATAATCAAGCTTTTCACTAAAATCTATATGATTAAACATAGACCACTGGCCCATGTCTAACTGCAAGAAATCAATAAGCTGATTGGAGTTAATAACTTCTTGAGCTCGCTCCAGATTTCGTCCAGTAATTGTAATATTGGCCCCTAACTCAGAGAGTTTCAAGGCCACCGCACGTCCAATACCGGAAGTTCCTCCAGTGACGAGGCCGCGTTTGCCTTGGAGATTGAATTCATGACTATTTTCTTTAAACCCTTCCTTGAAATTTCTTTGATGCCTGAGAAAACCAGTTCGATCAAATGAGAAGACCACAGACTTATCAAGTAAGTAATTCCAAATTATCCCATGCTCAAACTCCCTTAAACTAAGAGGAAAGAAAATTGCCCAACTAATCGCGACAAAGATTATAAATTCTATATGCATCGATTGATGTAAACTAAGCCCACTAAGTTTAGCGCCACTGTAGTAGGCCAGTGCTCCACCTATGGCCCCAATGATTGAAAGCATAGGAGTCTTAAGTCTTACGAATTTTTGAAAAATATCACCATAGTAGCATAAGAAAACAACCCATAATGAGATTAACCAATAAGGGGCAACAATCTCATCTATAATTCTACTTTTAAAGAGCAGATAATCTTGGCAAAGGCCCCAAAATAAAAAGAATAAGAGCATAAAGAGATAGCGAGAAAAGCTAATCACTTCTCTTTGTCTAGACCTATTGATAATGAAGAAATTAGCAAAGCACAGAAGGAGTGCACCCGAGAGATAGTATGGCCAAAAAGTTCCCCCTGCGTGTTTAACACAGAAGAGCCAAAATGCTTGTAAGACTACGACCTTTAAAAGAATCATAAATCATCCTTAACGAATTAATGGGCCAATTTCTTTCTAAAGCTACCATAGAGTCTTCGAAGAAATGGTATTTTTAATAAAACTTCCTCTCCGACATCCCAATAGTCACGGTGATAATAAATTCGCCCCGACTCCCATTTTAAATGAGTACTTCCGTGAATAACAAATTCTTTGCCTTTAACTAAGAATTTAAAGTCCCATGTTATAAAACTCGCCTCATTAGAATCAATCAGATCGATAAAGACGAATGAAGGTGATTCTAACTTATTAAACATATCCTTGAATATCCCCTTTATTTTATCTCTAGAATAAAACTCATTGAAGGGATCTTTAAAAAAACTCTGCTCTGTATAGAATGTATCAATTTGCTCTAATGATTCAGGGCTTAAGTTTTCATACCAATATTTTAGTTTATCTAAATCTTTCAAGTTACTCTGCCTTTTCTAGAAGAAATTGTGAAACACCAATTTTTTGCGCTTCAAATCCCCCCTGACAATATTTAAAATAAAAACGCCAAGTTCTTATAAACTTTTCATCAAAGCCTAATTTCTTTACATCATCAATTTTTTGTACAAAGAGCTTATCCCAAAAGTCTAAGGTTTTCCCATAGTCCTTACCAAAGCGAAACTCATCAACTAGCTTGAGACCACAAACACTTGAAACTCTTTGAAACTCTTTTGAAGCACTTAATAGGCCTCCAGGGAAAATATATTGTTGAATAAAGTCTGTCCCTCTCTTATAACTTTTAAAGTCATCGTCATTGATAGTAATTGACTGAATCGCTATTTTCCCACCATCTTTAAGAAGACCCGCAAGTTTATTAAAATAGGTTTTCCAATATTCATATCCCAGGGCCTCAAACATCTCTATAGAAACAATATAATCATATTTTCCATCAAGGTTACGATAATCACAATATTTAACATTAGCATTTTCAAAGTCAACAAGGCGCTTGGATGCAAAATCAAATTGTTCTTTACTAATAGTCACACCAGTAATATGAACTCCTCTTGTTGCAGCATACTCCATAAATCCGCCCCACCCACAACCGACTTCTAAAACATGATCCCCGTTCTTTAAGTTAAGAGTTTCAAAAATCCTTTCATACTTTCTAGTTTGTGCACTAGCAAGATCTTCTGACTTATCAAAAAGGGCACTAGAATATGTCATCGACTTATCTAACCAAAGAGAGTAGAAGTCATTTCCTAGATCGTAATGAGCATGAATATTTCTCTCACTACCAGATTTGGTATTTCTATTAAAAAGATGCTTCAAACGATAAAAGAATATTCTTAAAATATTGCCCTTTATGAGTCTTTCAAGACAGGATTTATTTTCTATACCAAAACGGATTAGCGCATGAATTCCTTCACTATCCCAATCTCCATCAATATAAGACTCCCCTAGTCCGATATCTCCTCTCATAAAGAGCTTCTCACAAAATCCCCAGTCATTTATTCTTATTTGAGGATGAGATCCAGACTTATCTCCAGCAAATTGTAAGCTCTGACCATCAGGAGTCACCAGGGTAATTGAGCCATATTCTATAGCACTTAGAAGCTTAAAGAAGAGACTAACCCATGGACTATCTAAGTATGCTTGTGATTTAAGATGATTTACTTGCATGTTCATATGAAACCTCTTTATTAGACTTTTCTGGTTTTGAATAAAACTGTATTTTCTTTAGAAATAACTTCAATGCTTGATAATGAATCAAGAATAGGACAATAAATGAATAGAATGGAAACTTCCCTAGAAGCTTTAATAGCTCAAATGAGCTCCATAAAACTTCCTTACCATGAATGAATGTACAGAGCTGTAACTTGTCTTCAAAATAAAGATCAATGGCCACTCTATCCTGATTTTTAAAATCAAAACGATAAAAACCTTCTATGTCATAAAATGGTGAGACGTGAAACTCTTTATCTATATAATGAGTATTCTCTAATGGTTTATTTGTTAAGACGTAGTTATGGGATTCTCCAAAGGTATTATTAACTTCACATATAATGGCCTTAACCTCACTCTCCTTCCCTTTGGCGTCGTCATAACAAAACCAAAAGCTAACAGGGTTAAAAACATGACCAAAAACACGAGGAAAGGTTTGGAGTATAATTCTTCCCTGGTAATGACTAATTCCCGCCTTTTTAAGAATTGAGACGGCCCAATCTCTTAAAGAAGAGCCATCTCTATTTCCATGATCACGGTCATAGAAGGAAAAAGCTCTAAACTTATTATAACCAAAGAGCGCACTACTAAGTTCCTCTGCTCTATCAATATCAAACTTTATAAAGAAGCCTGGATAAGTAAATTCATTACTTCTTGGATAGAACCTCTTGTGAAATATCTTGGCCAGATAGAGTTTTTTCATAAAACCTTAAAATCCTCTGGGCACTTTCCTACTTTCTCAAAGAATTTAAGAAGAGCCCTTTTAGCACTTAAAATTCCGTCTTCATGAAAACCATAACGTAGCCACGCTCCCGCATAGAACATATTATCCTCACCTTGGAGAGCATGAATTTTCTCTTGAGAACTAACGGCCTTATCATCAAAGAGCGGATGCTCATATTTAATTTCTCGAAAGATCTTGTTCTTATCTATTTCCGTCACGGGGTTTAGAGTGACTAGTATTGGTGTCTCAGTTGCAATTGGCTGAAGCATATTAATGAGATATGAAACAGAAACAGCGTCTTCGCCATCAGTATTATGGTTTGAGAGATAATTCCATGAGCTCCATGCCCTCTTAACTGGCAAGATAGACTTATCCCAATGAAGAACCGCCAGGTTTTGTTGATAATCAAAATTCTTAAGAAGTTCCTTGGCCCTATTTTCACCATCCATGTATTTGACAATTTCAGGTGGATGAGCGCAGTGAAAACAATAATCAAAGACTTCTTCTCTTTGCTTTGTTTTAACTATAACCTTATCCCCAACAATAGAGGTCTTCTCAATAGCCTCATTGAGATACTTCTTATCAATATTCTCTAAGGCCCTTTTAACATAGATTCGACAACCACCAACGACTGTTTTCCATTGAGGACGATCAGTAATTTGTAGCAGCCCATGATTGATACAAAACCTAATAAAAGTATAGGCCGGAAATACAAGCATCTTATCTGTTGGAGTAGACCATATAC
>NZ_AUNJ01000344.1 GCF_000447775.1 Bacteriovorax sp. DB6_IX | reverse complement strand
TTTGGTGTCTCGATAGCGGCGGGGAAACACCTGATCCCATCCCGAACTCAGCAGTTAAGCCTGCTAGCGCCGAAGGTAGTGCCAGGGTGACTTGGTGTGAGAATAGGAAGAGGCACCATCTATATAAAAAGCCAGATCATTGATCTGGTCTTTTTTTATTTTGGCGTTTAGAAATCTTTTAAGCGCTTTCTTTTGAGGAGTTCGTCCTCGTAAAATCCATACAGATTGAATACAAATGAAAGGATGTGGAAGTTGGTTTGTTAATCGACTTTAGTGATGCCGAGCTTTTCTTCCTTATCCATAACTTCTAGAATGTGGAGAGGGTGAAACTTCACGCTGAGCCCCTCGTTGAGCTTGAGAGAGAGTTCCGCGTTGATCTTTCTGTGAAGAGACTTTGTATTAAAGTTTATCTGAGGATATTTCTCTACAAGATCTGCTGGGTTGTGAACGACAAATTCTGCGTGTTCCCAGCCTGTATGAGTTTTTTTGCCTTCTTTTGGTGCCGGGAGTTCAACACATGAGATTTCGTAACTTTCATATTTAAAAGGATTGTTGAGTTCAATAATAGAAATTGGCCTGCCTGAAACAATTGTTTCTGCTCTGAGTTTTCCGTGTTGAGTGAAAAAGCTCTTCATTTCTTGGTATTCTTGCAGAGTTTGGACTCGATAGCAGATATGATCGCAGAGATCTATTTCTGTAATTCCAAGTTCTTTAACTTGATTAAGGATATTTTCAAAAACTGGTTTCCAAGATGTCATGATTGTTTCGTTCATTCTTAATCAATATATTAACTAAGGATCAATGTAAACTGATTCTAATCATAGAAGAACTTTTAATTTGTCGCTAACTTAGAATGGCTTGTAAATTATTAAGTAAGATAGAGGTGATATATGTTCTGGCCTGCTTTAACTGAAGAAGCTGTAAGTAAGAGAGTGTTTTCTTGTCTCGAAAAGAATATTAACTTTAGAGACAATATTTTACTTGGGATACCGGGAACACATCTTGATGAAAGAGTTTTTCCTCTAGAGGATTTAGTAAGAGATAAACCATTTCTTTCTTCCTTTGTGGCAAATCCCAATCATATTGGGATGCATACAGATGGTGATTCAGAGGTCTTCTTCAATGGAACTCATCAGTTAGAAGTCGAGGCAATTCAACTGTGTGCTCAAGAAATAATGAGGGCCAAAGCTGGTGAGTACAATGGGTATATAGCTTCAGGGGGTACAGAGGCGAATATTCAAGGGATATGGCAATTAAGGAATTATTTTCAACATAAGTATAAGTGCTCGCTTGCTGAGATTGCGATTATTCATTCTGTTGATACTCATTATTCAGTGTATAAAGCGGGGAATCTCTTAAGTCTTAAAACTCTTCCAATTGATGTTCATTTTGAAACTCGTGAAATGGATATTTCTTGCTTTGAGTTGGCCTTAAAAAAGGCCAAGGAACAAGGAGTTAAGTATTTCATCTTCTTTGCAAATATGGGGACGACAATGTTTGGCTCAGTGGATGAGATTTCAACTTTCACTCCATTTCTAGAAAAGTATGGGGATGACTATTGGATTCATATTGATGGTGCTTTTGGTGGGTTTATTTATCCTTTTACTCATCTAGAGTCTAAGATGAATTTTTCACACCCAAAAGTTTCTTCAATAACAATGGACGCACACAAGATGCTGCAAGCTCCCTATGGTACAGGGATATTTCTAAGTCGTAAGATATTTAGTGATTTTACATTTACCGATAAGGCCAGCTACGTAAAAGGAAATGATTCGACTCTTTGTGGAAGTCGATCTGGTGCAAATGCCATAAGTGTATGGATGATTCTTAATAGCTACGGATCACAGGGAGGGATTGAGTTTTGCCAAGAATTGATAGAGAGAACTGATTTTCTTTGTTATTGCCTTGATAAGATTAAGGTTAAATACTTTAGAAATCCCTATATGAATATTGTGACAATCCCTGCTGATCAAATATCTGAGGATATGGCGCGAAAGTATCATCTTGTTTTTGATAGGGTTGAAAAGCCTCAATGGTTTAAGGTTGTTGTTATGGACCATGTGAAGGTTGAGCATATCGATGCCTTTATAGACGCTATTTGTTGATGACTATAGGCCATGAAAAAGCTAAGATTTTTTCATGGAAAATATACAAGTTGAAACTAAGAAAGTCCCACTAGCAAGAGGGCTGAAATATGGAAGTATTGCGGGAATCGTCTACTTTTTCATTGCATTCTTTGCTAATTGGAATCATCCACTTGAGTTAAGAATTCAATCATCGCTCTCTCATGGCCTCTTCTGTATGGGGATGACTTTTTTTTCAACTTCTATGATGGAGTTCTTCTTCAATAGGTTTGAAGGACTTATGAAAAAATATATATTCGCAGTTCTTTTCTCTGGTTGTGTTTCACTAACACTAATGATTTCAGTTCATCTTGTAATGGGAACTCCTGAAGTTTTCACAACAGTCTTTGCTTCTGCAATTACGAGTACTCCTTATTACTTACTTTTTCCTTTGAAGCTTGTTTTTGAATATGAAGAAAAGATAGACCGTTTTGCATATAGAAGAGATGAGAATTATAGGAGAGAGTGGCATGTTCAAAAAGTTTCTCGCCCCTATAATTTGAAAGATTTCTTAAAAGTTGTCCTCTTGAATTTGACTAAGATTTCTATGAAAAATCCTGCCGGAGTCGAATCTTTAGAGAAGAAGTTTAAGATTAAAGAAGGGTCTCGTGAGCTTAGAATTGGTTTCTTAGGGGATCTGATGCCAATGTATAAGTATGGGTGGAGACTTAGTGACGAAGTCAGGGGGATGCTGGGGGAGGTTGATTATCTTGTTTGTAACTTTGAAGGGCTTTTGGAAGGACTTTTGGAAGGAACTCTGAGTGGAGAGCGTCAAAAGGTTCTTCTTTCTCAAAATCATAACACTGGAATATTAGAGAGTTTAAAAGAATTCTTACCAGCTGAAAAAATCATTCTATCAGTGGCCAATAACCACAGTGCGGATTACGGTTATGACTATTTAAATCAGAACTTTGAGGCCTTGAAAAGAGAAGGGTTTAAGGTTGTGGGAAGTCGAGATGTACCATCTATTCTTCTTGATGAGGGAATTAATCTCGTTGCTGCTACTGAGTGGTCAAACCAACATCATGGTTACCTCTCTTTTCTCGAGTACTCCGTAAAGCATGTCGATAAGAATAACTTTAATCTCCTGTACCCTCATTGGGGTCATGAACTAGAGTTTTATCCGAGAGAGAAGCAAGTCCGTTTGGCCAAAGAGCTCTTGAATGACTTTGACGCTATCGTTGGTCATCATACACATATTCCAGGTCCTATTTCTAAGTATGAAATTAATGGTGAGGAAAAGATTGTGGCCTATTCTTTAGGGGATTCAGCAACAGGCCTTTATCGCAGGCGTTATCGATATGGAATGGCCCTAACATTAGATTTTGGTAGGAATGACACGGGAAGACTTGAGCTCTTAGAAGGGAAATGGTGTTTTACTCAGCTTCAAAAAGAAGAGGGTCGTTCTTATATTCTCAAAGAGATTGAAAATTACCCTGTTTAGCGCTTTGATTGACTATATTCTGTAAAAGAATGGTCAATCTTTAATAGAGCTGAAGTGTAGAGGCGTCGTAGTTCCTTATCCTTTTCTCCGCGTCTGGCCATCTTAAGGAGTACTTCAATATCTGAAAGAAGTTGGAAACCACCGGGATGATTCTTATTTGTCATACTAGTGTGACGTGTTCTTATATAAGGTAAATTTGCGACTTTTAGTTTTTTAAGAGCACTCTTTATTTTAGTCTTATCTCTTTCAAAGAAAATTGAACCAATTATCTCTGCGGTAACTTTAGACTGAGATCTTACCAATTCACTTGTGTTGTCATAGTACTGTTTTGACTTCATTTCTTTTGCTACTTCTTTGTCAAAACTATCTGTGATATCTGGATATTTCTTATGAAGTTCGGTTAGCATTTCTGGATGCATATTGAGAATGGCAGTCATAAAAGAGGCACGCATGGTTCTATTGTTTTTGAGATCTTTATAGTGGTCAGCAAAGTATTCCTTCGCAGGATTAGTTTTACTAAAGTGACCAAGTAGAGCGATATCTTTCATATACTCTTCACTAGTCTTAGATGAGTAATCTCCCTTACAGACATTACAAGCTGTTTTCTGCGAATTCTTATTGAACTCTCTTGGGAAGCAGCAGACTTCACATCCATATACGATGTCATATCCTTCTTGATGGTTGTAACCATAGTTGTGGAGCATTTCGTGAAAAAAGACAGAGGTCATCTCTTCTGTATCAGTAGAACCAAAGAACCCTGTTTTAAGACTTGGGTTGATTGTTATTAGTGGGTGAGGAGTTCCTCGAAATGTTCCCGGCTGGGTTGTTGCTGCGGCCATTGCGTCAGAGCTGCGGCTTGAGTCATCTTTTTTAAAGTACTCTTTGTCGTTACAAAGAACATTAACTTGCCAGGAGTTATCCTTTAAGGAAGAGTCCATTCTATTTAAGAGATTGAATAACTCTACTTGTTTCTTTGAGTTCTTACTCTGCTTTGCTAGTTTTGTTAGACAAGAGAGTCCTTGCCTCGTCGCGTTTGAAATAATCTTTGATAGGTTTTTCTTTCCAAAGTTTTTCTTGCAAGAGTTGTGAATAAGAAAGTTCTCTAGGCCTAGTAAATCACTATTGACCTTTTTAAGCGTTCCATCAAACTTTTTGACGAAGTCGTTTATTTCATTGAGGACATGGCTTCTATCGATATACTGGCAATCATCATTTGCCGTTTGGACCAAGTCATATTGATATTCTCTAATAATGCTTTTTACAGGTGTTAAAGAATATTCTGTTACTAAAACTTTTTGATCTTGAATTTTTGCAATGATTTCTTTATCAAAATCGCCATCAAAATTAGTATCTTGAAGTTCCGTGTAGAGAGAGGACTTTTGTTGATATTCTTTTTTGTGATCAATCTTTCCATCATAATTTCTATCTCTTTCAAAACTTAGAAATCCTGATTGATTGTAGAAGTAGGTACTATCAATTTTTCCGTCAGCATTATTATCATACTGGTAGGCCTTTTTATCTGTAGCCTGAATTTGTAGTGAGAGAATGGAGATCAAAAAAAAGTGCTTCATAGGAAGCACTTCGGAATATTCAATAATTTCTTAACGATTCTTGATATGTTTGCTCTACCATTCTGGTGCAATATAGACATCAATCTCAGGATTATATTCATCTCTAAGAATTGCTTTGATTGCTTCAAGAGTTCCCGTTGTTGAGCTTGGACAAGTTCCACAGGCCCCTTGGTATTTGATCAACAGAATATTGTCTTCATAAGATAGAGTCTGAACATCTCCACCGTCTGCTTGTAAACCCGGTCTGATAGTCTTATCTAGGACAGATTCAATTTCTTTAAGCTCTGGTGAGAGTTGTGCCCTTCTTTCTGCTTCTGGGTCAAACTCTTCATAATCTGGGTTATGTTTTGGTAGGAAAGTATCAATTGTCTCAACAATCTTTGGTTCTACATCATCCCAAGATTCATAATTAAATTTTGTAATAGTAATTACATTTTCAAAAAGGTGGATTTGATCAACACCTCTTACTGTAAAAAGATTTACTGCTAATTCATTCTCTCCACATTCCATTGGCGTTCTGTAAGTTGAAGATCCTTTTAACTTTACAGGGTTGCTAAGGATGAACTTTAGCGCATTAGGATTTGGAGTTGGTTGTACACTACTTATATTTTCACTCATATCGTTTACCTTCTATAAGAATTCTTTCGTCTTCTTTAGCCCTTGGATAAAAATATCCACATCTTCTAATGTGTTATAGACACTAAATGAAGCTCTAGCCGTTGCTGGAACATTCATTCTCTTCATTAGTGGTTGAGTACAATGATGACCCGTTCTAATTGCAATACCTTGTCTATCTAGTAGAGTTCCTAGGTCGTGCGGGTGTGCGCCTTCCATAGTAAAAGAGAGAACAGAAGCTTTCTTCTTTGCCTCTCCAATGATTTTGACACCATCGATTTTAAGGATTTCTGTTGTCGCATAATCAAGAAGCATCTTTTCATGTGACAGAATATTTTCAAAACCTAGTGCATTGATGTAATCAAAAGCATACTTTAGAGCAATTCCTCCTGCAATATGTGGAGTTCCTGCCTCAAATTTATGTGGAAGATCATTGTAAGTTGTCTTCTCAATTGTCACGACGTCAATCATATCTCCACCACCTTGATAAGGTGGCATTTTGTTGAGAAGTTCTTCCTTACCGTAGAGAACTCCAAAACCAGTTGGTCCAAACATCTTATGAGAAGAGAAGGCCAAGAAGTCACAATCGAGTGCTTGAACATCAATCTTTTCGTGAGCAATTGATTGGGCCGCATCGACTACAAAAATTGCACCGACATCATGGGCCATTGATATCATTTCATTGATAGGATTGATGGTCCCAAGTGAATTTGAAATATGACAAGTTGCTACGATCTTTGTTTTTTCACTTAATAGCTTCTTGTACTCTTCGATAAGAATTTCTCCATCATCGTTGATAGGGATTTCTCTAACTGTTGCACCTTTTCTTTGCGCAGCCATTTGCCAAGGCACGATATTAGAGTGGTGCTCCATAGTTGAAACAAGAATTTCATCACCTTCATTTAGGAACTCAAGTGCGTAAGAGTGTGCAACTAAGTTAATAGACTCTGTTGTTCCTCTTGTGAAGATAATCTCATGACGGTGTTTGGCATTGATAAACTCTCTTGCCGTATCACGCGTTTCTTCGTATTTCATCGTTCCTTGCTCACTTAGAAAGTGGACACCTCTGTGGATATTTGCCGCTTCCTGAGTGTAGTGAAGGTGAAGAGCGTTGATTACTGGAAGACACTTAAGTGTACTTGCAGCATTATCTAAGTAGATTAATGGTTTGTCGTGAACAAGTCTGGCAAGTTCAGGAAAATCATTTCTAACTCTTTTTATATCAATAGACATATTTTCTATCCTTAAGCTTCGCTACCTTGATTATCAATTTGTTCAAAGGCCTCTTTCTCAAAAGATTCGAAAAGGACATCTGAAAGGTATTCTTCAATCTTATCATCTTCAATCTTTAAAAGTGTTTCTGAACAGAATGCATGGATGAGAAGTTTCTGTGCTCTTTCTCTAGAAAGTCCTCTCGATTGGAGATAGAAAGCCTCTTCATCACTCATTTGACCAACAGTAGCTCCGTGAGCACATTTTACATCGTCAGCATAAACTTCTAGTTGAGGTCTCGTATCTACTTTTGCCTTCTTTGTCAGGAGAAGGTTCTTGTTCAACTGTTCTGAGTTAACTTGCTGTGCATCTCTATCGACATACACTTTCCCTGTGAAGGCACCTCTTGATGATCCGTCTAGTACACCTTTGAATAACTGAGAACTTTCTGTATGTTCAACTTCATGTTTGATGAAAGAGAAGTTATCACAGTGTTGAGAGCCTTTAAGAGTATAGAGGCCGTCAACTGATGCTTGAGCCCCTTTTTCTTGTAGGAAGATATGAAGGTTGTGACGAGCTTTGTTCGCACCTGTATTGAAAGTGAAACTTTTGAAGTTTGCATCCTTCTTAATATAGGCATATAGGCTTCCCACGTGAAATGCCATATTACCTTCTTCTTGAACTTTAATATGCTTGGCATGCGCCCCATCAAGAAGTTCGAATGTTGTGACAGCTATATTGTTGTAGGCCTTGTTTTGATCACCTTTAAATAGTTCAACGAAGTTTGCTTGCGCAAAACGCTCAAGTCGAATATTGATTTTAGGTGCTGCAAATTTTCCTTCAAAGCTAGAGAGGTGTACAATTGTAATTGTATCATCTGCCTTAAAGTTCTTTGGTACTACAATTTCAAGTGTCTCTGAATTAACACTGTTATTGAGCTGTGCAAAAATGTCTTCCTTATCAGTCAGGTCTTTTTCAAGCTCTTTTATTTCAACAGTAATTTCCTCTGGGAAGAAAGAATCTGTTTTCGAGTATTGACCATTGAGGAAAACTATTTGGTACTTTCCAGCTACTTTTACACTCTTTAAAAGTCCTTTCTCATCAACTAGCTTGAAATTCTCTGGAAGAATATCGTGAGTTTTTGTATAGAGCCAGTCTTCCATTCTTGTATGTGGAAGACCTCTCTTTGAAAAAGCTTCAAAAGAGGCTTTTTGAATTGGAGTCTGAATTAATGCTCCAATATCATTCTTATAATTTTCTGTTAGGTTTTTAATATCCATTCTAATGTCCTATCCGACTACTTGATTAGCCAATCGTAACCTTTTTCCTCAAGCTCAAGAGCAAGCTCTTTTGTTCCTGATTTGATGATCTGCCCTTGGTAAAGAACGTGAACGTAATCTGGTACGATATAGTCTAGAAGTCTCTGATAGTGAGTTACTAGTACTACAGAGTTGAATCTGTTTTTAATAGCGTTAACACCTTTTGCGACAATTTTAAGGGCGTCAATATCTAGTCCTGAGTCTGTCTCATCTAAAAGTGCTAGGCGAGGGTTAAGAACTGCCATTTGAAGGATTTCATTCTTCTTCTTTTCTCCACCAGAGAATCCAGTGTTAACAGGTCTATCTAGGAACTCTTCTCTCATTTCTAAAAGATCAAGTTTTGGCATTAAGAAATCTCTGAAGTCTTTTTCAGACATTTCTCCAGCACCTTGAGATTTTGAAACTTCATTAAATGACTCGTGAAGGAAGTTGAAGTTTGTTACTCCTGGGATTTCAATAGGGTATTGGAACCCTAAAAAGATACCATTCTTTGCTCTTTCATCAGCCTCTAAATCTAGAAGGTCCGAGTCTTTACCATTGATATTATAAGTAATACTTCCGCTTGTGACTTCAAAAGCTGGGTGTCCAGCAATGACTTTAGAAAGAGTACTCTTTCCCGATCCGTTAGGACCCATAATAGCGTGAACTTCACCTGGTTTAATCGTAAGACTAATTCCCTTTAGGATTTCTTTGTCTTCAACTTTCGCGTGGAGATCTTTTACTTCAATCATTTTCTTACCTTTATTTCTAATATTTTAAATTTTTTTAACCAATTGAGTTCTCAAGTTTCATTTCGATAAGTTTTACTGCCTCAACAGAGAACTCCAGTGGAAGTTCTTTAAAAACATCTTGGCAAAAACCATTAACGATCATTGAAATACACTTTTCCATATCCATACCTCTTTGTTGAAGATAGAAGAGTTGATCTTCACTGATCTTCGATGTCGAGGCTTCGTGTTCTACCGTTGCTGTATTATTCTTTACATCAATATATGGGAATGTATTTGCTGANC
>NZ_AUNJ01000343.1 GCF_000447775.1 Bacteriovorax sp. DB6_IX | reverse complement strand
TGATGCTGAGCGTTCGGAGTTGACGCAAGAACAGGCATTTGGAGAGGGCTTCTTAAAATGGCTTTATGAGTCACGATCTGGAAGCTTACTTGGACAATTTCTTGTGCACAGCATACCTTGTTCAATTTATGGGCTTTTAAAGAATAGAAAGTCTAGTCGTTCAGAGGTTTATAACTTTGTAGAAAAGTTTAAAATCAATACCAGTGAATACCCTCCGCTTGAGAGTTACAAGAATTTCAATGAATTCTTCGCTCGTGAGTTTCTCCCAAATAAACGAAAATTTAGTTCGAGTCCTGATGTGCTTTCTGCCTTTTGTGAGGGGAGATATCTTATTTCGGATTCTCAAAACCCTGTGCACCTTAAGGGAAGTCTCATTGAACCCCTTAAGCTTTTAGAGGGCATGGCAGAGGCCCAAGAGTTTATGGAGGCGACGGCACTTATTTGTCGATTAGCTCCAGTTGATTATCATTGGTTTCATTTTCCTGATGATGGTGAAGTTATCAAAATCAAGAAAATTAATGGGCCTCTGCATTCAGTTTCTCCCATTTCTCTTAGAGCTACTCCAAATGTTTTAAACACAAATAAACGAGTTGTTTCAATCTTAGAGTGTAAGAACTTAGGAAGAGTTGCCTTTGTTGAAATTGGAGCCTTCTGTGTGGGAACAATAAAACAAAAATATCAAAATAAGAGTTTTTCAAAGTTAGACCAGAAAGGGCATTTCCTCTTTGGTGGCTCAACAGTCGTTCTTCTTATTAATAAGGAGATTAAGTTTCATTCAGAGTTAAAGAAATATTCAAAAGAAGGAATCGAGACCTACTTCAAACTTGGTTCAGATATAGGGAGAGTAGAGTAATGATGTTCTTATCAGACAAACTGGATCAGAGACAGAGAGACTCTCTTGGAAAGAAGGCCGGGAATCTTGTGGAATTAATGAGTGCGAATACAGTTATTCCCGATGGCTTTATTTTGCGCTACGAGGATTTCAGCAAGGGACTAGTTGAAGCCAAGCTCCTTGAGAGCATTAAAAGAATAGGTGGTTTCCCTGTGGCGGTTCGAAGCAGTGGGCAATTGGAAGATCTTGGGGATATGAGCTTTGCAGGACTTTATGAAACTTTTCTCTATATAGATAGCGTAGAAGCACTAGTGGAATCGATTAAAAAATGTTTTGATTCTTCACAAGGAAATAGAGTTAGAGAATATCTTGCGAAGGCCGATATAGAAAAGAGTGAGTCAGAACTCTATGAGCAGTTCTCTGTTCTTGTACAAAAAATGGTTGATCCTGAATGTGCAGGTGTTGCATTTAGTGTAAATCCTCTAGATGGAATTGAAGATCATATGCTGCTTGAAGTTTGTGAAGGAGTTGGGGAACATCTTGTTTCTGGGGAAGTCACACCAAATCAGTATATTTATCATTATCAGAAGAACGAGATCATTGATCAGCGAATTGAGAATGAGAAGGCAAGGCTGAGTGGCGAAGAATTGAAAGAAATAGCGAATGAGCTATTGAATATTCAGGCACATTTCGGATGCCCTCAAGATATTGAATGGGCCCTTGATAGTCAGAGAAAACTTTGGATTCTCCAAGCAAGACCGATTACCACAATTGAGTGGAGAAAAGATCTCGGTGAATTAACAAATGCAGATCTCAAAGATGGTGGAATTTCTTCAGCTGTCTGCACGCCTCTTATGTTCTCTCTTTATCGTAAGGGGATGAATGAAAGTATGCCAGGCTACTTTAAAAAATTGACATTACTTCCTAAGGAGCACCCTGAGCAATGGCTCTTTGCTTGTTATGGGCGTGCTTATTGGAGTGCCGGGGAAGTAAAGAAAATGTTAAAGAGTATTCCTGGCTATAATGAAAAGAGTTTTGATGAAGACCTGGGAATCATGAAGGATTACGGTTCACAGGGACCAGACTCAACAGGATTAAATCCATTCTCACTTCTACGTGCCATTCCTGTTTTGATGGGAATGGAAAAAGAATTTAAAAAATGTCATGAAGAAAATAGTAACTTTGAAAGTTTCTTTGGGCCCCTCGAAGAAAATTATCACAAGCTTATGAATCGAGGTCTCTCGACATTAAGTGAGAAAGATTTTCAAGATGAATTAATCTTTATTATCAAAATACTCTTTCTTCAAACAGAAACAAGTTATTATAGAACGATTTACAATAATTCTAATCTCCAATCAATGTTTAAAGAATTTATTGAAAAAATAGAGAAAAGAGTTGGGGACAAAATTAATACAATTCAATTACTTTCTAATCTTGATGGTGTGGCCCACTTAGAAATACAAAAAGACCTCGCAAAGGTCTCTGCGATTCTTCATGAATCAGACTCAAAAGATGATACTAAAGATTATAAAGAAAGGCTAGATCAAGCGGTTGCAGTATTTTTAAAAAAGCACTTCCATCACGGGGACCGAGAGCTTGATATTACCGTTGAGAGGTGGGGTGAAATCCCTCAACGAGTTGTCGAAATGGCACAGGATTATCGAGAGTTGGATCAGTCAAAAGTCATAGATTCTTATCAAAGAGAATATCAAAGAGTGAAAGAGCTTATTCTTTCTAATGGGGGATTCTTTTCAGGCGCTCTATTGAAGAAATTTGAAAAGAAGCTTGCCTTCGTACGAAGTTATCTCATGCTAAGAGAGAAAATGAGAGAGTACTCAACTCGTTCTTATTATATTGTGAGACAATTTATTTTAGAACTCGACAGAAGATGGGAAGTTCGGGAGATGCTTTCTTTCTTCATATTGATGAAATTATAGATCTCGTTGAAAATGAAGAATCTTTGACCAAGTATAAAGAGGAGTTATCCTATCGTAGGCTTCTCTACCGTGGTTTCTCAAAATTTGAAGCACCTAATGACTTTGGTTTTGGCCGCAAACAAAGTGAAATAAGTATTGAAGAGGTGGATGGGAAAACTGTTTATCGAGGTATTCCTTGTTCTCCTGGCCTGATTCAAGGTCGAGTCATCGTCGCGAAAACCTTAGAAGAAACTAAAGACCTTCAAGATGGTGATATTCTCATTACCAAGTTCACTGATCCTGGCTGGACTCCTATACTTGGAAAAGTTTCTGCCGTTGTCACAGAGGTCGGAGGGGTTCTCTCCCACGCCGCAGTTATTAGTCGTGAATATGGTATTCCTGCTGTTCTTAATGTTTCTAAGATTACCTCTCTCTTAAAAACTGGAATGCAAGTGACAATTGATGGTGATGCCGGGGCCATTATCGTGGAGAGTGAATAATGAAATTTATGCTAGAAGTTTTTCTTTTGCTGATTCCTTTAATCTTTGGAGGAGTTCTTCATATGGTTGTAGTGACTCTAGATTTAGCAACGTTTCTCAAGGTTCCCTTACATGAACAGGCCTTTGGTAAGAATAAAACCTGGCGAGGGTTTGTTGCTATGCCACTTCTAACTACCCCTGGAGTTTACTTGGCCCTTTGGCTTGAAAAAATATGGGGGGTGAATATAGGACTTTCGCTATATCATCCGATACTCCTTGGTATCCTACTTGGTATTTTCTATTGCCTCTTTGAATTGCCAAATTCTTATATCAAGAGAAGAAAGGGAATTTCTCCAGGTAAGATGTCTAAGGATAATGCTCTCTTTCATGCTATTTTCGACCAAGTAGATTCTGGTTTTGGCCTAGTCATTATATATTATTTAATGACAAGTTCTCGTGCCATGCACCTGACGACATTTCTAATACTTGGAACGCTTATTCATCTCTTATTAAATTATCTGCTATACTTATTAAAGTTGCGAAAAGAGCCTCTATAGTAATAGAAAATGAGTTCGGATGAGTTTTTTTATTAGAATATTTATATTTCTTATACTTATTCTTCCTCATGTCCTACTTCGTGCAGAAAATATAAATCCTGTTCAGTTCTGTTCTCAACATCAGTCTTACCCAACACGCTTAGAGCTGGAGGAGTTTTTTCTCTTTCGCCAAATTCAATTACAAGGTGAAAAACCTGATGAAGATATCCTTTTGTCATTAAGTTATCTCTTTCAAGAATTTGGCGTTAAAGGACCTTTAAAGATTTTCTTTCTAAAAGAGATTGGACCCCAGAAAATTTTTAAGGATAGAAAGAGAGAAGATATTCTCTATGTCACATCTAATGCTAAAGACCTTTTATTAGTTTCTGCTCTTAGAGAAAAGGCAAGGGAGATTTGCTCAACAAGGATGAAAAGACCAAAGGAGTTTCATCTTGAATATACCCATACAGTCTATGAGCAGTTTCTAAGACATGTGGTCAGCTCGAAGCTTGTCTTAAAAAAAATGGAAGATATGACGGGGCTTCGTTTTAGGTCAAAAAATAGCGAAGAGGGATATCTCGAAGAACAAGAGCTAAGAGATGAAGAAGTTATAACTCTATTTAAAAGCTTTATGGATATTCCCAATCATGTCTTTAATAAAATGAAGCTGAAGAAAGTTGTCAGAGTGAGGATTGGGCTTGATCTCAATAATGCCAGTGCCGATTACACAGAGAATCTTAAGAGAATACGTTTAACAGATAAGGCCATGCTCAGTGATTCTCAAATATATGGAGAAGGAACGATTGTTCATGAATTAGGACATGCATACCAAGCCGGTCAAACTCAGAATGAGCGTGAAGAATTTATTAAAATTTCATGGCGCAAGGAAAATGGTCAATGGGTGAGAAAAGAGAATTCTGGAAAAGGTATGATTAGCCTCTATGCTATGAAGAATGAAAAAGAAGATTTTGCTGAGCATTTTGGGGCCTTTATTCATGAACCTGAAAAATTGAAAAATCTTTCTCCTGAGAAATTTGCGTATTTTAAAAAGAAGGTTTTCATTGATACTGAGTATTTCTCCACTGCCGCTAAGAATGCAAAGATCTTTATTGATTCTAAAATTAGTGATAGTGAGAAACCCTATTTAGTCAAAGAGTTGAGCGAGAGTCTCTTTCTCTCTGTGGAAAAACATTCATTCCAACAAACGGTGAAGGCAAAGGTGACGGGAGTTTATGATGATTTGTCTGGAGTGGGACCTACTTCTCTCCATTTTAGACATCGCAAGAATAAAACCTCTCGGTTTATTGTGAATTTAAAACCTGTCATCAAGAATGACCAAACGACTCTTGAAGGATATACCGATATTGATTTAAAGAAACTTAGCCCCGGGATCTATGATATTAAAAGTTTTATTCTAGAGGATCTTGCTGGTAATTCTGAGTATTTTAAAGGAAATCCCATTGCGAGCCTAAACCTTTCTGGAGAGCAGGGGACTCAGTTAAGAAATACGAAAATTAATATTGAGAAAATAAAAATTTTAAAAAAAGATGAGCCCTCTCATCCAACATTTATAATGACTCTACCTATTGAACATACTGATGACCTCGAGCGTATCTACTTGAGTTGGAATTTGAAACATCTTCAAGAGAGAACATCCCATAGCATTACTCATTATCTCTCTGTTCCAGGTGATAAAAATATAAAATTTGAAATCTCTTTCAATGGAGATTATCCACAGGGAGATGTGAGTCTTTCGCGAATTCAAGTTGATTTTCATGGGGGGGCAGTTTTTCAAGAAGAGAGTATTTCTGAGAATATTCCTGAACAGCAAAAGACAACCTTGCACTTGAAAACGGGAAAAACACAGATGGATCTCATTCGTCCTCTGGTTAACAAGATGAAGCTAAAGGCCGTGGTTGAGGATAATAAGTATGGTGGTATTCATAATATTTTAATGACACTTCCTGTGCAAGTGGTCAATTCGGATAAGGCATCCCTTATGATTCGCATTAGAGACCCAAAGGGAAAGGTCATCTACCGTAGCTATCGTGAACCAAATGAACAATTAGAGGCGAATGGCCCAAAAGACCAGAGGGTCATCGAACTTATCATGCCTCTTAGAAAGTATCCTGAAAAAGGTGAGTATATAGTTGAAAGCATTGTGACAACTTCGCGAAAATCTGACTCTTATTCAACTGGACTTAACCTAGATAGCGGAACAGCTTTTAAGGTCCGAGACAAGTTATTAGAAAGAGGGATTAGAAAGAGTTTTCAAGTCACGCAAGAGAATCAGTTAAAAGTCTATTAGTCGCATAGCGCATAAATTGAGTTTCGACTCCAAAAGTGCCATACTATTCTTTATGAGAAAATCGATAATTGTCTATATTAATGGGGTTCGACATGAACTAGAAGGCAAGGCTGCCTTTGAAACTGTCGCTAATTATTTACGTTATACTAAGGGACTTACAGGAACCAAAGTTGTTTGTTCAGAAGGAGACTGTGGTGCTTGTACTGTTTTACTCTCTCGCTTTGACGGGGAGAAGATGGGAAGAGTTCGCACTATAAACTCTTGTATTAGCTTTATGTATCTCTTAGACAGATGCCATCTCATCACAGTTGAAGGTCTTAAGAAAGTTGATCATCTGCACCCTGTTCAAGAAGCGATGATGAAGCACCATGGTGCTCAGTGTGGATATTGTACACCTGGGATTGTTTGTTCTTTGGCCTCAATGACTGAGGATGCTATTAATGATCATATCGAAATTGATGATAAGAAAGTCAAAAATTATCTGACGGGGAATCTTTGTCGATGTACAGGCTATGAGCCGATAATAAAAGCAGGAGTGGCCACTGATTTGGAGAAGGTTTCAACTTTCTCAAGTTTATATGGCCACGCAGAGATGGTTAAGGAGTTTAAAGAGCTTTCATCAGTTGATGTGGCAATCGAGTCTCAAAATAAGAAAGTATTTCTTCCCCATTCGTATCAGGCCCTTTTCCAGCATGGTAATCACGCCAATATGAAGGTGACTTCTGGCGCAACAGATCTTGGAGTGCTGGTAAATAAAGGTAAAATTGACTTGCAAGAAATTGTCTCTCTTAACAATATTCAAGAGTCATATCAAATTGAAGATAGTTCAAAGGAAATCATTATCGGGGCGAAGGCAAGTCTCACTGACGTTGAAAAAGCCTGCGAAAAAGATTTTCCAGAGTTTTCAAAGAAGCTTCATGTTTTTGCTTCTCCTCAAATCAAGAATAAAGGGACACTCGTCGGTAATCTCGTGAATGCTTCTCCTATTGGTGACACTATTCCATTTCTTAGAGTTAGTGGTGCCAAGGTTGTTCTGCACAACGGAACAAATTCAAGGACGATAGCTATCGATGATTTCTTCTTGGGTGGATACAAAGAACTTGATTTGAAAGACGATGAAATTGTAACAAAGATTATTCTTCCAAAGAATAACTATGAGTTTAAATTATATAAAGTTTCTATTCGTAAAGATCTCGATATCTCAAGTGTGAGTATGGCGATCGCATATAAAATGGATGGTGATATCTTTACTGATTTCAAAATTGGGATCGGTGGAGTTGGACCAACTGTCATGAGAATCTCTTCTATTGAGAAGGCCATTATTGGAACAACTCTCGATCAGAATACTTTTAAGAAAGTGGCCAAACTCCTTGATACAGAGATTAAACCTCTAAGCGATATTAGAGGAAGTAGTGATTATAGGAAACTTCTTTCTCATAATCTTCTTCTAAAATTCTGTGATGAGGTCATAGTTGAAAGCGGAAAAACTCTAAGTGAGGCATCAGTATGAGTGTAGGTAAGAATATTAAGCACGATTCTAGTTATGGTCACGTAACAGGGGAAAGTATCTTCGTTGATGATAGAGCGCCGGTCTTGGGAGAGCTCTTTGTCGGAGTTGTAGGGAGTCCCGTTTCAAAGGGAAGGCTCAAAGGGATTAACCATAAGAAGGCCCTAGCACATCCAAGCTGTGTCGGTGTTTATACGGCAGAACATTTAAGTGCAAAGAAGTGGGGAGCAATTTTCCATGATCAGCCAATTCTTGTAGATGAAGAAATTGGTTATATGGGTGAGCCTCTATGCATCTTTGCTTCAAGTCGTCGTGAAGATATTGAAGAGATTAAAACTCTTTTTGACTTTGAGATTGAAGAGGAAAAACCTATTTATACCATTAAAGAAGCCCAGGCTTCTGACTCATTTGTATATAAGGCCCCAAAGCCCTTCGCTCAAGGCAATGTTGAGGAAGCCTTTAAAAATGCAAAACATATCTTAGAGGGGACATTTATCGTTGGTGGTCAAGAGCACTTCTATATGGAGTCACAAGCTTGCTGTGCTTATCCAATGGAAAATGGTCAAATTGAAGTTCACTCTTCTAGCCAGCACCCTAGTGAAACACAGAGAGTTGTCGCGGAGGCCCTAGGTCTTCCTCTTCATCATGTTGTCTGTGTCGTTAAGAGAATGGGGGGAGGATTTGGAGGAAAAGAATCTCAGGCCGCTCCAATTGCCGCTTATGCTGCACTTGTATCTAAATATACAGGAAAACCAGCTCGTCTTATCCTAACTAAGGATGAAGATATGGTGATTACTGGTAAGAGACACCCATTTGAAAATGACTATAAAGTTGCATTTGATGATGAAGGAAAAATCGAAGGGATTAAGATGATTCTTCGCTCCGATGCAGGAGCTTATAGTGATCTCTCGTCATCTATTTTAGAAAGAGGGATGTTTCACGCTGATGGGGCATATTTCTTAAAGAATGTTCATATTGAAGGTTATGCCTATAGGACAAATAGACATTCAAATACTGCTTACCGTGGTTTTGGAGGTCCGCAAGGGAATATGACCATTGAAAGTGTTATTGAAGATATCGCGGCTTACTTGAAAAAAGATTCTTTTGAAATACGTAGAAAGAATATTTATCAGGGAAAAGATCTTTTAACACCGTATGGACAAGAATTAGAAAATAATATGCTACCAGCTCTCTTTGATGATCTTTATAAATCTTCCGATTATCAAAGAAGGATGCAAGAAATTATTGAGTTTAATAATAAGAAGACTGGAAAGCTCAAAGGGCTTTCTATGACTGCCACTAAGTTTGGTATTGCCTTTACGGCAAGATTTCTTAACCAAGGAAATGCTCTTGTTAATGTTCAGCTAGATGGAACAGTCCAAGTTTCAACAGGTGCAACAGAAATGGGACAAGGGGTTAATACTAAAATTCAACAAATCGTGGCCCATGCCTTTGGTATTGCTGCTGATGATGTCCAAGTTATGACAACGTCAACTGAGAAGAATCATAATACTTCTCCAACAGCCGCTTCTTCTGGTTCTGATATTAATGGTGCTGCAGCACTTGATGCTTGTAATAAAATTAAGGCCAGATTAAGTGAACTTGCAAAGCTTGTTTTTGCAGGTAAGGAAAGTAATGACCTTGTTGAATATGAAGTAGGTAAGGGGAGCATCGATGCCGACATTGTTTTTACTGAGAATAAGGTCATTCAAAAATCAACTCAGAAAGAAATAGCTCTTAAAGAACTTATCAATATCGCTTACTTTAATAGAATCTCTGTTGGTGCCTATGCCTTTTTCAAAACTCCGGGACTGGGATTTTGTAAGAATAGCGTAGAAGGGAAGGCCTTTAATTACTACACTCAAGGTGTTGCTGCCACAGAAGTTCTTGTTGATGAATACACTGGTGAGATGAAGGTTATGCGAACAGATATTCTCATGGATCTGGGAAGACCAATTAACCCAGGAATTGACAGAGGACAGGTTACCGGTGCCTATGTTCAAGGTATGGGGTGGGTAACCACAGAAAGTCTCTTCTATGATGAGAAGGGCCATCTTATTTCGCATTCACCTACAACTTATAAGATTCCTAATGTTCAAGATACACCAAGAGAGTTTCATTTAGACTTTATTAGTAACGATGATAATGATTGTAATGTTCATCGTTCTAAGGCCGTCGGTGAACCTCCATTTCTTCTTGGTTCAAGTGCTTGGACTGCAGTCAAACATGCTCTTTCTTTTAGGTCTAAAGAGGGTGTCGTTAATTTAACTTCTCCATGTACAGGGGAAGTCATTTTGGGGGAACTTACGAGGTTAAAGAGTGGACATTAAAAAGTACTTTGAAAGAGCGACAGAGCTCAAAAACAAATATTCTCCCTTTGTAACTGTCACGATTACAGGTGTCAGGGGGAGCGCTCCTCAAGATCTTGGTGCCAAGATGATTGTAACAGAATCTGGACTTGATTTTGGAACAGTTGGCGGGGGAAAGGTTGAAGCACATTGTTTAAAGTATGCTCAGGACTTTATTAATGGTGATAAACTGGTTGAAGCTCAGACATGGAATCTTCAAAAAGATATCGGTATGACTTGTGGTGGAGAGGTTACATTTCTCTTTGAGCTTTGTGCAAAGAGAAGTCCATGGCACATAGCCATCTTTGGTGCTGGTCATATCTCACAAGAGCTCTGTCCTATTCTTAGTAAGTTGGATTGCCATCTTTATGTGATAGATAATCGCAAAGAGTGGTTAGATAAAATAGTCGAATCAACTAATATGACCAAGTATCATCTTGAAAATATGGATGAGGCCCTAAGTTTACTTCCTGATAATTGTTTTGTTGGGCTTATGACAATGGGACATGCTTATGACGTGCCCATTCTTGAGAAGGCGCTAGTATATCATAAGTTTCCGTATCTGGCAGTGATTGGTAGTCAGTCAAAGAGAAATAGAATAGAGCTTGAGTTAAAAGATAGAGGATTATCTCAAGATCTTATTAAGTCTTTTATCTGTCCGATTGGAGAAGATTTTGGTTCGAATCACCCGGTTGAAATTGCCTTGAGTATAAGTGCTCAATTAATAAAGAGTCGCGATCAATTAAAAAATGCTTAGTATAATAAATTTCACTTAAGACGTTTTAGAGTCTCTTGAAAGAGGCTCTTGTACTTTCCCTCTTTCATTTTGTCGGCAAGTCTTTCAATTGGAAAAATTCTGATTGCCAAGAAAATGATATAACCTGCAGCAACGGGTCTTAGAAGAGACCATATCAACGTCGAGTAATCTGATCGAGAATAGAAGTAAAAAATCCCTGTTAAGACAAGAGATACAATAAAGAGAGGGTTAAAGAGGTCCCTTAGGGCGAGTGCGTATATGGGGGCGTCAGATTGAACTCTCTTTTTCTTAGAGCGTTCACCTTGTTTCTTTGCCCATTTTTCATAATTCGTTAATTCCTTTCCCTTAAGCTTATATGCCGCGATAACGGCCACTATTCCTAGTGTTACTTTAATGATAACGATAATAGCGATTACGCTTAACAGACCCTCTTGAGTTACAGGAAAGACCTTATTAATCTTTTTAATAAAGTATTGCGCCATATAGACGAGATCTTTTCCAAAGAGAACTAGATAGATAAGCAGGGGTTGAATAAAGCTCCAAAGACAAAGAAGCGTCATTCCAATAAAATGGCCAATAATATTCTTACCAAAAATACGTGTCCCAAGATTAAAGAGCTGTCCTTGCATTGAGATTGCTAGCATTGGCGTTAGTTTCTTACCTGCTGGAGACAAGGTTTTTAATAGGGCGGATGTTGTACTTATAAGTGCTGGAGAGTTGCTCTCTTGAGTCTCTAAGCTTGCCTTTGTTAGAATAAAGCCTTGGTTTAGTGATAGGGTATGACCTGAAAAAGGGATTTTGAGTGAATGAAGAAAACTTCCCAGTCCTATTTCAATTATAGAGAGCAGGGCTGCATATTTTCCAATCTTTTCTACATCTTTCATTTTAACTCATACATTTTATAAAACCTATTTGGTTTCTTTATTCGTTCTATTATTGACTTCTGTGATGTTGTAAGTGCTGCAATCGATTCGTCGTAAATATCTGCAAAATTCTCTGTTTGAGCAATAGTGAGTCTTGCGGTGATATCACTGAATCTTAACTCTTTAACAACACCAAAGGTATGATAGATATACCTGCCGGGTTTAAAAGGGTCAATAAGTCCATAGATAAAGCCGACTATTTCACCTCGGTTGTTACGAGCTATTTGAAAAGATTTAGGTGCTAGAAAAGGTTTGAGTTTGGAGAAAATGGCGACAAATTCTTCTCTTGAAATCTCTGAGTAACTGAAGTTTTGTTTGAAAACATCAAGTGCTGTTTCATAGAGTTCGCTTAAGGCGTGTTCAATATTGTCGATATCAATCGGAGACATTTCTATACCATGAATATTCTTTCGTCTTTTAAGCATTGAGGCAACAAAGTTATGAAACTTAAGAAGCTCTGCTTTGTCTATTTGCCAACTTCTCCAGTATGTTAATTCTTTGAAACCATAGTTTTCAAAAATCGTTGGATAGTATTTTGGATTTCGAGGCTCAGATAAGAATGGTGAAGTTTCAAACCCCTCTGTCATAAATCGATAATTATTGTAAATATGGAGATCCATCGGGCCTTGAATTGACTTTGCTCCAGAATCTCTTAGCCAGCTCACAGCACTATCAAGTAGTGGCCTAGCAATATTCATATTATCTGGAGACTCAAAGTAGCCAAGATTTCCAACTGTTGCATCTTCCTCATCATTTCTTCTGCTATCTATTGTCGCAAGAACACGGGCCACAAACTTCTCATTCTGTTTTAAGATAAAGAACCTTGATTTCGCAGTGTTGAAAAAGGGATTTCTTTTGTTTAATACGGCAAAGAGGTTTTCTTTTGGAGTCGGTATATAGGTTTCACTAGTAAAGTATTTGTCTTGAATATTGATAAACTCATCTAGTAGAGTTATGTCTTCGATATCAAACTGGATGACTTCCATCTAACTTCCTCATTGAATAGTAATAGTTCCATTATCTGCGTTCAGATTAATTTTATCAACACCTCTTAGGTATTTGGTGACCTTCTTTGCTCCGACGATTGTTGGAACTCCAAGCTCTCTACCAATAATTGCAGTATGACTTAATAGGCTTCCTTTTTCTGAGATGAGTCCTTTGCATTTTGTCATAATGTAAATCCAGGCCGGGTCCGTATTTTGGGTGACAAGTATACACTCGTGGAGGTCATTTCTATCTAAGGCTTCGGAAGGTGATGCAATAAGGAGAACTTTTCCCGTTATATTACCTTTGGATGCACTAAGACCTTGAATCATATTCTTATTAGCTATCTTATGTTGAATATTTGTTTTGATAAAGTAAGGATCGTGATTTCCTTTTTCAAGATAGACTAATTCAGGATATTCACTTTGAGATCGATACTTGAGAAGATTGCCTGTTATTATCTTTGCAAGCTCACTATTTGTTCTTTCTCCTCTTGCATACAGAAAAAGATCATTGAGATGTAGATAGAAGAAATCGTTTATATGATACTCTGATAGTTCTGGCGTGGCCTTGAGATCTTCAAAGATACTAAGTAGACACTCTCTATACCACCCGTAGAATTCTCCTCGCACTAATCGACAGGCCTCTCTCGTTGCAATATAGCTCTTTGTTTTCTTTATAGCATATTTTAGAATATATCGATCAAGAAAATTAAGTTTCTTCAATTCGTTATCAGTTTGTGTTGATTTCGTTGGATTAACAGAATGACTGGTATGAAGTTTTATAATTTTTAAAAGTAATTCTGGTGAATGTTTAAGACTTAAAGATTCTAGCTTTAGTTCTTCAAAAGAGCGATCTCCATATTCACTTAAAAATTTGTTAATCGATACGGCGCTAGACTTAAAACCTTTTTCTTCAAGGGCGCGGTAAATAGGGCGATATCTCTTAAAGATACTCTCAGATTGACTCTCAATCATGGCCTCTTTGTAGACTTGAGTAATAGCTTCATCTTCAAAGTCTTTAGCAAGTTCGTTTATCGCGTTCAAAGGGGCTAAAGAATCGACTCCTTCATCTGTCTTTATAAGAAAAGGAATAATATCTTCAGAAATAGAATATTTATTAAGGATTTTGCAAATAGTATTCAGTCCCTTCATTGTAAGGACATCATTAAAAGCTGTAAGTGAGAATCCCTTTGTTGTATTGATTGCAAAACTAATTGAATTGATCTTTTGAGCAGTTGTTTTCGCTGTCTCTAGTCTTTGATAGAGCTCATCTTTTTTCTTACGAGCATTTGATAAAAAGCTTTTAAATATAGAATGATGTTTAGTGACTATCTTAAATAGGAATTTGTAGAATATTATTTGATCTTTAACATCGGGAGCATCTACTGTTGTTTTGATTGCGCTGGAATTTGTCTTGCCTCCGATC